>NZ_CP022985.1:4450000-4750000 GCF_003425985.1 Mariniflexile sp. TRM1-10 | reverse complement strand
TCTATCTTATTGATGGTTACGACCATCAAGAGATTTCAGAGATCTTAAATATTTCTGAAGTTGCATCGCGTACACAACTATCTCGAGGTAAAATAAAGTTACAAGAACTGTTAACACTTAAAAGAAATGGCACAAGATATTAGAGAGTTATTTAAAGAAGATGCACAAACGCACGAAAAAATGCCAATAAATCATCAAAACAGGTTTCTTAAAAAGTTAGATGATGCATTCCCAATAGAAAGTAAATCTAAATTTAATAGGTTAAAAATAGCGGCTAGTATTGTAGTGTTTTTGGGTTTGGGTTTTGGTGCGTACAATTTTTTGAAACAAGAAGCACCAATACCAAATAATACAATCGTAAATACAAATACTGTTGAAACCAAAACATTGGGCGATGTGTCGCCAGGATTAAAAAAGGTTGAAGACTACTACTTAGCAAGTATAAATTTAGAGTTATCCAAAATAGAATATACGCCAGAAACTAAAGATCTTTTTGATGGCTATGTTGTTCAATTAGAGGAACTTGATAAGGAATATAAACGGTTGTCGGTTGAGTTAACCCAATCTGGTCCCAGTGAACTAACAGTCAATGCATTAATTGATAATTTGAAATTTCGTTTAAATCTATTGTATCGTCTAAGAGCACAATTAAAAGAATTAAACACTTCCGAAACCGGGGTTGACGAAGTAAAACAATCCATCTAAAAAAATCAAAAAATGAACAAATCAATTATAAAAACAACGCTTTTTGTTTTAAGCTTTTTTGTTGTAGGTTCTTTGTTTTCTCAACAAAAACTAACAAAGACAGCACAATCTATTGATGTAAACAAAGATGTTACCATCAATTTAAACACAAGTTATACAAACATTGTTTTTGATACTTGGAATAAAAGCACTGTTGAGATAGAAGCTTATATCGAAGGTGAAAAACTAAGTGGTGATGCACTAAAAAAAGCATTAAAAGACTGGCAGATTACCGTTGACGCTTCAAAAAGTGTCATCTCTATTTCAACTAAAGGAGGTGATTCCAATCCATGGTTCCATAGTATTAATGGTCATGCTAATGATGCGGTACATGCCGTTTTAAAAGAATTAAAGTTCGAATTGGCAGATTTACCCCCATTGCCCGAACTGCCACCAATACCCGCACTACCCATGATGCCCGAAATGCCTGAATTACCAAATTTACCAGAAGGGATAAGTAACATGCAGTTCGATTATGATGCTTATCAAAAAGATGGTGAGAAATATTTAAAAGAGTATTCCAAGAAGTTTGAATCTAAGTATGGTAAAGATTATGCCAAAAATATGGAAAAATGGGGTGAGAAATTCGGAAAGGAATGGGGCGAAAAGTATGGTAAGGAAATGGAAGCATGGGCTAAAAAGTTTGAAGGTAAATGGGAAGAAGAATACGGAAAACAAATGGAAGCTTGGGGCGAACAGTTTGCTAAGCGTATGGAACAGCAAGCAGAAAGACTTGAGAAGCAGCAAGAACGTATGGCCATCGAGCAGGAAAAACATGAACAAATACGAGAAAAGCATATGCAGGAACGTGAAAAGCATATGCAAGAACGAGAAAAACTTGCAGACGAAAGACGTGTTTTAATTGAAAAAATGGTAAGTGAAAAATCGAATACAAACGTTAAAAAAACCATTAAAATAAAAATGCCAAAAGGTGCTAAATTAAAAGTAAATGTAAAATATGGTGAAATAGAATTTGCTGCTAATATAGATAACTTGAAAGCAGATTTGGCATATACCAAGTTTACGGCGCAAAGCATTAATGGGAGTTCTACTTCCATTAATGCTTCGTACTCACCGATACATGTAGCCTATTGGAATTTAGGACAATTAAACCTTAATTATGCTGAAAATGTAAAATTGAGTAACGTAAAACAATTGGTTTTAAATTCTAATTCTTCAAACATTACCATAAATAATTTGTTAGGAAATGCTATTATAAACGGAAATATTGGGGATTTAAAAATTTTAAAAATTGACGATGCGTTTACTAATTTAAATATTATTCTTGAAAATAGTAATGCTATCA
Source organism: Mariniflexile sp. TRM1-10 (assembly GCF_003425985.1). Taxonomy (NCBI): domain Bacteria; kingdom Pseudomonadati; phylum Bacteroidota; class Flavobacteriia; order Flavobacteriales; family Flavobacteriaceae; genus Mariniflexile; species Mariniflexile rhizosphaerae. The sequence goes on along the minus strand of NZ_CP022985.1, from coordinate 4,747,950 downwards.
TTTCACTTCCTAAAACAGCTTGTAGTTTACAGTACAAAGGAAATAAAAGCCGTTTTAGTCACCCTAAAAAATCTTCAAAAGAGACCTTATCAACTTTTTCTACAGGGAGTTTAAGCAGTGGAAAAAGTATAGTTGTAAATGCTAAATACAGCAATCTTACTTTCCAATAAGTACTACTTGCTAAGCTTTAGAATCCTAAAAGCACCTTGTATTACTAAAACGAAGACAACAGATCCAATGATTAAATCTGGTTTGTTGGAATTTAATAGATTTACCATGATACCAGCAACTATAACCCCGAGGTTAATAATAACATCGTTTGAGGTGAAAATCATACTTGCTTTCATGTGAGCTTCGTCTTTGCTTTTTGACTTTTGTAGCAGGTATAAGCAAATACCGTTTGCTATAAGGGCAAAAACTGAAACAACAATCATTGTTGTAAAATCCGGTAATTTTTCGTTTCCAAAAAAGCGCCTTAAAACTTCAACAAATCCTATAAAAGCCAGTGTTATTTGAAAATAGCCAGCAAGTTTTGCAATGTTCTTCTTTTTAATTAAGGTGCCGCCAACAGCGATGAGGCTAAGCCCATACACAAAACTATCTGCTAGCATATCTAAACTATCAGCAATCAATCCCATCGATTTTGAAATGATGCCCGTAGTTATTTCAATTAAAAAGAAACCAAAATTTATTAAAAGGACTGTGTAAAGTAGCTTTTTCTGGTTTGTAATATCGGTAAATTTGGTTTGGTTACTTTGTTCGGATACAAGTTTTTTGCATCCCAGATTTAGCTCCCTAATGGATTGCTCTATGTCATCAATGCCTCCCCAATGAAAAACGGTTAATTTTCGGTTTGGAATATCGAATTCGAGGTGTTTTATGTTTGATATGCCATCTAATTTCATTCTTATTAAGTTTTCTTCAGATGGACAATCCATTTTAGTAATTTCAAAAATTGTTTTTTCCATTCTTAAATTGCTTCATTAATTTGTTTAATAATTTCTGAAACATTGGTCAAATAATCAAACCACAAGGTGTTTTTATCCCTTTTAAACCAAGTAAGTTGGCGTTTGGCAAAGCGTCTGGAATTCTTTTTTATTTCTGAAATAGCAAAATCGAGTTCCCATTCACCTTCCAAATAATTAAATAATTCTTTATAGCCTACGGTATTTAAAGCGTTCAATTCTTTAAAGGGAAGTAGGTTTTTAATTTCGTTTAGTAAGCCTTGTTCCATCATGACATCTACACGTTGATTAATGCGGTTGTAGATGATTTCTCTTTCGGCAGTTAAGCCGATAGTTATGGTTTTAAAATGACGATTTACATGTTTCTTCTTTAAAAACGACGAATAAGGTTTCCCTGTGCCCATGCAAATTTCAAGGGCACGAATAACCCGATGTGGATTATCGATAGCGATTGTGTTATAAGCAACGGCATCTAATTCTTTAAGTTGGTTTTGAAGATAGGGGAGTCCTTTGGTTTCTAAATGGGTATTTAGGGTTTGCCTGATGTTGCTATCAACTTCGGGAAAATCGTCCAATCCTTTGGTTATGGCATCCACATATAAACCAGAGCCTCCAACCATAATGACAACATCGTGGGTTTTAAAAAGCTTGTCTAAACAGTTAATGGCTTCTTTTTCAAAAGTGCCAACGCTGTAGTTGTCTTGAATAGATTTATGGTGAATGAAATGGTGTTTTGCAGCGGCTAATTCTTCTTTTGAAGGCGCAGCAGTACCAATGCTCATTTCTTTGAAAAACTGTCGGGAGTCTGCCGAAACAATTTCAGTATTAAAATAATTTGCCAATTTAATACTTAAAGCTGTTTTGCCAATGGCAGTAGGTCCAACTATGGAGATTAGGTATTTAGGCATGGTGTAAATTATGGCCACATTTATAGCAAAACTTGGCGTTATCTTTATGTTTTTCGGCAGAACAATTAGGGCATGATTGCGTATTAAGATGCCATTGGTCTTTTTCAGGTTCTTGTTTTGGTTTGTTTTGTGCGGTATATTCAGCCGATACAATACCTGTCGGTACTGCAATAATGCCATAACCCAAAATCATAATTAAAGAAGCTATGAATTGCCCCAATGGTGTTTGGGGTGCAATATCACCAAAACCAACCGTAGTGAGTGTCACGATGCACCAATACACACTTTTTGGGATGTTTGTAAAGCCGTTTTCTTCACCTTCAACCAAATACATAATGGTGCCTAAAATAATCGTGGCTATTATAACAGTAAATAAAAATACCGATATTTTAGCACGGCTTGCTTTTATAGCTCTTGCTAGATTGTTGGAAGCTCCTAAATAACGCACTAGTTTTAATATTCTAAAAACCCTTAACAAACGTAATGCACGTAATGTAGCCAAGGCATGTACACCTCCAAAAATTATTGAAATATATTTAGGTATGGTAGAAAGCAAATCTACAATACCATAAAAGCTAAAAATATAACGAAAAGGTTTTCTTACGGTTATAATTCTGACAATATATTCTATGGTAAACAGAATGGTTATTATCCATTCCGATATATTTAGTAGGTCATGATACTTGGCATTAATACTTTTGACACTTTCTAGCATTACAAGCAAAATACTAGCAATAATGGTAATTAATAAAACGACATCAAACAACTTACCTGCAGGTGTATCTGCTTCATAAATTATTTCGTGTAGTTTTGTTCTCCAGTTTTTTTTTTGCTGTATGCTCATAACTTCAAAAGTAAAAAATCTTTTATTACTTCTTTTTTATTAAGATAAGGGAATTGGTCTGAACGTCTACGATTTTATTAAAGAATTCTTTTAAATAGGGATAATATTCTGGCTCGAAAACTGTTTCATTAAACTTAATTCTAAGTAGGAGACTTATTGAATTATCAGTTAAATTACTTGATAAAATTATTTGTCCTTTACCATCTGGTAAATTTAAGGCAAGATCTTTAGGTTTTTCTAAAATAGTATACGCTTCGTCAAAATTTAGTTTAAAGGCATAGTAATAGGTGTCTTTATATCCAAAATCTATAGGGTAAGTCCTTTCTTGAAGTTTAAAAGGGTTTTCGTTAAAAAACTTCATTATAAAAGGATTTAAATAAATGTGGTCTCCTGTTACATTGTCTTCATATTTAATATCGTAAGATTCTATAAAATCAGGACTTGTTTTTCCTTCACTTAATACCTTGTGATTGGAAATTTCAATATAGGGATACTTATCATGAATTTTATTAATATACACTTCTCTATTTGGGTAATATGCTTTTCTTGAGTCTAATGCATGATAGCCTATTTTTTTTCCATAAACATTGCCTGACATGTTTTCGTTGGCATCTAAATTTAATTCAATTTTATATTGTACGGTAGATGGTTTTTCAGGCTCAATGTTAATCCAATCACTTCCTTTTTTAAAATCTAAAATACGCCCATAACCATTTAAACATTTAAAAGGAATATCTCCAAAATTTAAGTATTTATCAGTAGCATCCAATAAATAAGTTTTGTCATTAATTGTCGCTTGTACTATTAAATAATTAAATTCTGAAATGACGGGGAATATTTTTGTAGCAAACCCATTGTCTCTGGTTGATAGTAAAATGGGTTTTACCTCCATACCAACACTTTCTAATAAATTGTGGAGTAAAATGTTTATGGATGAAATATTTCCGGATTTATTTTTAATAAGGTCTTTAACAGAAACCTCGTGAAATATTCTATACTCATCATTCCAAGTATAGTTTTCTTGCACATAATTGTAAATGCTTTGTGCTTTTTTTAAAGCATCGGTTTCATTTAGTATGTCATTGCTTAATAAGGTTTCAGTATCAACTGATTTCGTGAGTTGTTTGCCAATATTTGCATCTCCTCTTAGTTCGCTGTCAACTGTTTCCCAAGTTTTTGTATAGTTGTCTATAACGCCATTAAAACCTCTAAATATTTTTAGCTCGTACTCAATTCTTGCTAAATAATTTGATTTACTTGTCATGTAATCTTCTTCAATAAAAGCAGGGATATCTTCCATAGCATACACGTATTTTCCACAATGAGCAACACCACCATTAAAGGCACGTAAGCATTCTTTTTCTACCGAGGTGGTATTGGTTTTTAGTTTTCTGCCACCAACTAACTTGATATTATATTCATAATTACCAGGGATACTGGCTCGGTATTCACTATATAATTTGGGGATATCTTCTTGAAAACTCCAGCCCTTATAATTAAACATAAAAGGTGAACTAAGGGTATAGCTATAAGCTATTACTGAGCCTTCTTTAATATTAGGCAATGTAAATTTTACTAATGTATGGTTCTCATCATATTTTTCCTCAAAAATATCTTTTTTATCAATTTTGGTTGAAACGATAGTATTGCCAACAAGGTTATAAGTAGTCGCCATGATGTTCTTAACGGATTGTGAAGCTTTACTACTGTTGTATAAATGAATGGAGATGGTGGCTTTGTCAAAACCTTCTCTATTTAAAATTTTTACTTTGCGTTTTATTTCGGTTTTAAGTTCAAAATCATCTGGATCAACATGGCTATTTCCAAAATCGTATATGACTAAGGCGTTGGCAGTACTATCTCTTGCAAAGGTTGAAGATTTAATATCGTTAAACTTTACATTATAGCTTTCTGGAAAGTAGTCTTCTTGTGAAAAACTTAATAAACTAAAAAGAACAAATAGGAAAGTGAGATTTTTTTTCATGTTTTTGTTGGCGTTTGTTTTGAACTCATCTTGACTTTTTTCCGCTTCGATCAAAAAGGTCAAGACAAGTTCATTAAAAATGTCCTAAATTTCTTGAAATTTATTAATCAAACAAAATTATTTTTACTCTATTGTTTCTTCGAAGATAACTTTGAATAATATGTTGGGTATCTCTATTATTTTTCATGGGCGTAATAATAGATTCCAAAACCTCAATATTGTTTATTTGATAGTTTAAATTGAAAAAGCCTAAACCTTTAAACACACCATTTTCAATTAAAATGGCACTATGCTCATCAATATCCCTTCCTTTATCAATAATCACCATGTTTTTGTTTTTATAACTGTTTTTATTGATTAACGCCTCAACGCGTTTGTTGTAAGATTCGGCAGGCTCTTTTTCAATACAGGCACCTTCACAAGTCTTAATATCATAGTTAAAACAACTGGTTTTGGTTTTGTATAAGCCGGTTAGTTTTTGGCATAATTTATATTCTTCAACAGCTTTTGTTATAAAGCTTTTGCCACTTTCCCTATTACTAAAGGTTGTTATGGGGTTTTTACGACCATCAACCACATCAATTTTTAGGTTTATGTAATTGTTATCATCTACAAAGCTATACAGGGCATGGGTAAAAACGGTACGTCTCAATGCCCTGTTATATATGGGTTTAACGCGTTTAATTTCTTCACTTTCCTTTAAAAGGGCAACAAGTTCACTACCGGTTGCTTCATAGGTTACAGCGGTAACATGTGCTTGTATTCTTTTTGATTTTTGATTGGTATTCGTAAAGTGTTGGTTGATGCGTTTTTTTATATTACTGCTTTTTCCAATATAGATGATTTCTCCATCAGACTTATGGATGTAATACACGCCTGTAATAGGAGGCAACTCATTAATAATGTCTAAATGCCTAGGTTCTAGTTGAAGCTTTGGATTCAATCGGATAGATTGTTGAATGATGCTTTTTGCAGTGTCTTTGTCTAAAAGCATTTGAAACAGTTTAACTGTAGCTAAAGCATCACCAGATGCCCGATGTCTATCGGCAACAGGAATTCCAAGTGAGCGCACTAATTTTCCTAAGCTGTATGATGGTTGGTCTGGTATTAAATCTTTGGCAAGTTCAACGGTACAAAGTGACGGACGCACATACTCAAAACCTAAACGACCAAATTCTGTACATAAAATACGGTAATCAAATTGCGCATTGTGGGCTACTAAAATGCAATCTTCTGTAATTTCAACAATGCGTTTTGCTACCTCATAAAATTTAGGCGCATGGCGTAACATGTTGTTGTTAATTCCAGTAAGATTCACCACAAAGGGCTGTATGTCGCGTTCAGGATTAACGAGACTTATAAATTGATCTACAACTTGGTGACCATCAAATTTATAGATAGCGATTTCAGTTATGCCTTCTTCATTGTACTTACCACCAGTGGTTTCTATGTCTAATATTGCGTAAATTTGTTAAAAGTTAAAAGTTAAAAGTTAAAAGTTAAAAGTATAAATTTGCCTATTGCCTATTGCCTATTGCCTATTGCCTATTGCCTATTGCCTATTGCCTATTGCTAATAATTCCGTTCTCCAAATATACTACTTCCAACGCGAATCATGGTACTTCCACAATCAATAGCCAAGGCATAATCGCCACTCATTCCCATACTAATGGTTTCAGGTTTAAAGTTAAAAGATTCATGATATTTTAAAGCATCAAAAGTGGTTTTTAACAATGTGAATTCTTTTTTAATTTGATTTTCATCATCGGTAAACGTTGCCATTCCCATAACACCAGTAACTTGTATGTTTTTTAATTTTGAAAATGAATCAGATTTTAATATGTCGGTAGCTTCCAAAGCCGTCATTCCGAATTTAGAATCTTCTGAAGCTATTTTAATTTGAAGCAAACAATCAATAATTCGATTGTGTTTTTTGGCCTGTTTGTTTATTTCTTCCAACAATTTAAAATTATCCACTCCATGAATTAACTTGACAAACGAAGCCATGTACTTTACTTTATTGCTCTGTACATGCCCAATCATGTGCCAGTCAATATCTTTTGGCATGACTTCATGTTTTTCAACCATTTCCTGGATTTTATTTTCACCAAAAATACGCTGACCCGCATTATAGGCTTCCATTAAATCGCTCACAGGTTTGGTTTTTGAAACAGCGACTAAAGTAACGTATTTTGGTAAAATGGATTTTATATGATTAAGGTTGTCTTGTATATGCATTGCTATTTGTAAAGTTGTTTATTGCTTAGTTTTTAGAATTCATAAATAGTAATCCCACTACGTAATTTTGGTTCTATAAACGTGCTTTTTGGCGGCATGGTTAGGTGGTTGTCGGCAATGGCTTTTAGTTCACCGATCGTAATGGGCACTAAACCAAAACCAACAGCAAATTCACCGGAATCGACTTTGCTTTTTATAGTTACTAAATCGTTTTGACCATGTGAATAACTTATACGGGTATTATTACGCACATTGGTAATGCCTAAAATAGGTTCTAAAACAGTTTTGTGTAAAATTTGAGTATCTAAAGCATCTAGAGCTGTGTTGAATTGGTGATTGGTTTTCCGTAAAAACAACGAATAAAAATCACCATCCAAGTACATGCTAAAATGATGTTTTTGAGTAGGTTTGTATAATTCTTTGCCTCGTTTTTCAATACGAAATATGGCATCGAGTTGAATTAAAAAGGCCTCCTTTGTTAAGCCATTTAAGTCTTTTACCAGTCGGTTAAATTCATAAATTTTCAATTCAGATTCTGGAATTAAATAACTCATAAAATAATTATAAGCTTCGGTTCCAGTGTGTTGGTTGTTTTCAGATTTTAAATCTTCAGAAAGTAAGCAGGAAGAGGCCGAACGGTGGTGGCCATCGGCAATATAAATGGTGTTTATCTTTTCAAACTCATGCTTTATTTTATCAATTAATTTAGCGTCTTTAAGTAGCCATAAGTAATGGGTGTCTCTAAAATGTGTTGTAAACTCATACTCGGCACGTTCTTTTTGCACTTCAGAAATGACAGTTTTAATAGTTGTATTATCGGGATAGGTAAGGAGTACCGGTTCTGCATTAAAACCAACGGTTTTTAAATAATCTTTAAAAATGTTTTCACGATACTCAATGGTGTCTTCGTGTTTTTTTATAACATCGTTTTTGTAATCTTCGGTACTTGCGGCGGCAATAATGCCAGAAAAGGAATTACCATCACGATTAACAATTTTATAAATATAATAACAAGGAGTTTCATCTTGAATAAAAATGGCATCCTCTTTAAACTCTAAATAGCGGTTTTTTACCAAATTAAAGCGTTCTTTTCCACGAATGTTTTTATCGTATTTATAACCCGGATTTACAATATGTAAGAATGAAAATGGATTGTATTCCAATCGTGCTTTTAGTTCCGCTTTTGAATAGCTTTGGTACGAGCGTGATGCTACAAGTCCAACTTTATCTCGGACAGGTCTTACTGCTTTAAAAGGAATTATTTTTGCCATTTTTTGTTAGGTTTCAGTCTCAGCTATCAGTTTCAGTTCTGAAAACTGCGATTGTGACTGTTTATTTCAAAAACTGTCTAGAAATTTTTTCTGCTTTTTTGCTTTCGGAATAATCATAAAAACCTTCACCGGATTTTATGCCTAATTTACCAGCACGAACCATATTTACCAATAATGGGCATGGAGCATATTTGGGGTTTTTGAAGCCGTCGTACATCACATGCAGTATGGATAAACAAACGTCTAAACCAATAAAATCGGCTAATTGTAATGGTCCCATGGGGTGTGCCATGCCTAATTTCATAACGGTATCAATTTCATGCACACCGGCAACGCCATTATATAAGGTTTCAATGGATTCGTTAATCATGGGCATTAAAATGCGGTTGGCAACAAACCCAGGGTAATCGTTCACTTCAACAGGTGTTTTACCGAGTGTTTTGGATAAATCCATAATGGTATTCGTTACAGCATCACTGGTATTGTATCCGCGGATAATTTCAACCAATTGCATAATAGGTACCGGATTCATAAAATGCATTCCAATGACCTTATCTGGTCTTGAGGTAACCGCTGCTATATGTGTTATTGAAATAGAGGAGGTGTTTGTAGCTAAAATGCAGTCTTTAGCACAAGTCTCATCCAGTTGTTTGAAAATATTCAGTTTTAAATCCACATTTTCGGTTGCCGCTTCAACTACCAAACTCACATTTTTAACACCTTCAGAAATACTAGTAAAGGCGCTAATGTTTTTAAGGGTGTCTTCTTTTTGAATCTCCGTGATGGTTTCTTTCGCAACCATTCTATCCAGATTTCGAGTGATGGTAGCCATACCATTTTTAAGTGACGTTTCGCTTATGTCAATTAGGTTAACCTCAAATCCACTTTGAGCAAAGGTATGTGCAATACCATTTCCCATAGTACCCGCACCAATTACTGCTATATTTTTCATTGAACAGATTATTTCGTTATCATTCGTGAATTCGTAGCTATTTCTTAAAAACAATTAATAATTTGAGTAGCAACACGCAAAGCCTCCGTACCATCATGAAGTGTGACCACAGGTGATGAGTTTGTATTAATAGCATCGGCAAAAGCCTCCAATTCATCAAGAATGGAGTTGTTGTTTGCTACATGGGGGTTATCAAAATAAATTTGTTTTTTCTCGCCTTCAGCATTTTGAAGCACCATATCAAAATCACCCGGGTTTTCTGGGGCATCTTTCATTTTAACCACTTCACATTTTTTATCTAAAAAGTCAACCGATATATAGGCATCTTTTTGAAAAAAACGGGCTTTCCGCATTTTTTTAAGCGAAATTCTGCTAGCAGTTAAGTTCGCTACACAACCATTTTCAAATTCAATACGTGCATTGGCAATATCGGGTGAGCTACTAATTACCGCCACACCACTGGCACTAATGTTTTTTATTTTCGATTTTACAACGCTTAAAATAATATCGATATCATGAATCATTAAATCCAACACCACAGGCACATCGGTACCACGTGGGTTAAACTCTGCCAAACGATGTGTTTCAATAAACATAGGTGATTTGATGTCATTCTTTACTGCTAAATATGCTGGGTTGAACCGTTCTACATGGCCCACTTGCCCTCTAAGGTTATTTTCGGCAAGAAGTTCTCTGATATGTTCAGCTTCTTCAACGGTGTTCGTAATAGGCTTTTCAATAAAAATATGCTTTCCTTTCGAGATGGCTTTTTTAGCACAATCGTAATGCGATAGCGTGGGCGTTACAATATCCACCATATCTACGGCATCAATAAGTGCATCAATAGAATTGAAAAATTTATACCCAAATTCAGCTTCTACTTTTTTACCATTGGTTTCATCGGCATCATAAAAACCAACAAGCTCATATTTATCAGATTGTTTAAGAAGTCTTAAATGAATTTTTCCAAGGTGGCCGGCACCAAGTACTCCAGCTTTTAGCATCATATTTAACGTTTTCAACAAAAATAAGATATTTAACACACGAATTTTAGTATTGCATACGAAAATTTAGTTAAAAATAATTATTTAGGCGTCACCACATGGGACGGGCTTTTCTCTACAAGTTCTCGCTCCTGAATCACTGTGGGCTTTCCGTTTCTAATACATAGGATTCACATATAGCGTAGTATCTATGAGTAATCCCTAATGCGGACGTATTTATAATGGGTGTTGCTTAGGTTTTACTCTTTTTATAAAACTATCATTGTTATCCGATAAAACTTTTATAATTCACTGCGAACACAGTGATAATGGCTTTTTAAAGAGATTACTGATTTGTGGACTTGCTTTTTATAATAATAAATTACTGCGATTATTAAAACAGACATGTAAATATACATTTGAATATGAATTGGCTATTAGTCTTTTCTTTTTTATATTTTCTTGTTTCTTGAATCTTTTAGCGAAGCGGTCTTGTTTCTTCAATCAAAAATCGTCTAATACAATTTGTAATCAGCACATTAAAAACAACATAAAATTAATTCCTATTTAAGCTTTATAACCTAGAAATGTTTGTTTAATTTTAACCTTATAAACTACACCAATCTTGAAAGACACTTTTAAACATAAAGGACTACGACAACAACTAGTTAATGTATTAAAAAACAAAGGAATAAAAAACGAAGCCGTATTAGGAGCTATTGGCAAAGTACCAAGGCATTTGTTTATGGATTCGGGTTTTTTAGATTATGCTTATAAGGATATGGCTTTCCCTATTGCTGCAGACCAAACCATTTCGCAGCCTTATACCGTGGCATTTCAAACCGAATTGTTACAAGTAAAAAAAGAAGATAAAATTCTGGAAATTGGTACAGGAAGCGGTTACCAAACGGCCGTTTTATGCGAACTGGGTGCTAAAGTCTATAGTATAGAACGCCAACAAGAACTGTTTAAAAAAACTAGTAATTTTTTACCAAAATTGGGCTATCGTGCCAAGAAACTTATTTTTGGTGATGGCTATAAAGGACTAAAAGAAGAAGCCCCTTTTGATAGTATTATTGTGACTGCCGGTGCGCCTTTTGTGCCCAATCCATTATTGAGCCAATTAAAAATAGGGGGCAGGTTGGTGATTCCTGTGGGTGGCGATGTGCAAATCATGACTCTTTTTATTAGAAAAGACACCAAAGAATTTGAACAACACGAGTTTGGAGAATTTAGGTTTGTGCCTTTGTTGGAGGATAAGAATTAGGGGTGGTTGTTGGTCGTTGGTTTTTGGTTGATGGGTTCTGGGTTCTGGGTTGCTCGTTTCAAAACACAAAAATTAAAGCTAATATGAATTAGGTAGTGGTTGATAGTTGATGGTTGTTTGTGGATTTGATGACTTTCAAAAGCAAAAATTAAGCTAACAAAAATTAAAGCTAATATGAATTAGTTAGTTTTGCTTACTGCTTACTGCTTACTGCTTACTGCTTACTGCTTACTGCTTACTGCTTACTGCTTACTGCTTACTGCTTACTGCCCAAAACCTACTTCGGTAAATAATTTTTAGGTATCGGGTTTCTTCGGTTTTCGTTATCCCAAAAAACATTAATTATCCACCAGCGGTCTCCATCGTTAAGTAGTTGAATACTGTTAATACCTCGCATAAAAGGATCATCGTCAGCTTCATCATAAAACGCTTCGAAAGTGCTAAATACATGGGCCATGTTACCGAAAGCATCAACGGTTCTATGAATTTCTTTTTCAAAGAACCCTTTTTCAACCAGCCATTTACCTGAGCTTTTAATATAATCGTCTGGTTTCATGTAGCGGATTTGAAATTTCCTTTCATTGTTTCTGCCCGAAGTAATCAATTTACCATCTGGGTGAAATAAAAACTTAAAAAGTGCCCAATCTCTTTTTTTTCCTTTTTCACCAGAAATTACCCCATATAAAGAATTGACAGTGCTATCTATGGTTAACACGTTCTCGGTATAATCCTTTGGAGCTTCTTTACCTTTTTCTTGAGATTGAATGGTTGTAGATACAAAAGAAATTAAAACCAGAAGTAGCAGTTTTTTTATCATTTTAAACAGATTATAAGGATGTTTATTTGAAATTTTTCTTTATACGATCCAAATCGCGTTTATTATCGCGGTCTTTCATCGTTTCGCGTTTATCATAAAGTTTCTTGCCTTTTGCTAAGGCAATCTCCATTTTAGCATAGCCTTTTTCGTTAATAAACAAGCGTAACGGGATAATGGTAAGTCCCGAACTTTGAACTTCTTTTTGCAATTTTTTAAGTTCCCGTTTGTTTAAAAGCAATTTTCGTTCCGCTTTAGGGCGGTGGTTGTAATAATTCCCAAAGGCATATTCTTCAATAGTAGCATTAATTACAAAAAGCTCGCCTTTTTCGTTAAACTCACAAAAACTTTCAGCAATAGAAGCTTTACTGCTTCTAATCGATTTTATTTCGGTACCCGTTAGCACAATACCAGCGGTGTACTTATCTAAAATTTCATATAGAAAGCGTGCTTTTTTATTTTGTATGTTTATGTTTTTTTGCATCGACCACAAAGCTACATAAATTTATTTTTAGGGACAGCTTAAGTTTTGTTTTTGGAATATTTTATAGGGTATTTTTTTGTCAGACAGGGCCGAGCGTATAAAAAAGGTATAGGGAGACCTTTTTAGCGAAGGAGCCAGGCTGCCGAGAGGGAGAGGTACATAGCCACGAACCAAAAAATAGCTGATGCATGGCGGAAAAAGGCACAGACAAGAGCCAAAGGGTAAAACTTAAACAGTCTCTTAGTCCAATTTGCCATTTTATTGAAACGTTAAATAAAATAAAAACCTTTTTCAATTGATCAAAATACAAGTAATTTACATAAGCTTAAAATTGAAAGTTAGTGTATGAAAAAACAATTCCTGTTTTATGTTGTTTTAATACTATTGGTTTCCTGCGGAAGCATCAAAAAACATAATGAGCAAATTACAATGCCTCATCCAGTTGAAGATTTAAGGCGTGATGTCGATAAGGTTTACAATCAATTAAAAAAGCACCATCCCAAGTTATATCAATATACCTCTAAAGAGGTTTTGGATTTTAAGTTCGATAGTTTAAAAATGTCTATAACAACTCCTATAACATCGCGTGAGTTTTATAAAAAATTAGCACCGGTAGTTGCCCAAATAAAACAAGGACATATTTCGGTTGGTTCGGTAAGTAAACGCTATACAAAAAAAGAGCGGAAAGCATTAAAGAAACGAAAGTTTGAATTTTATGATTTGGAATTTGAATATTTGGATAACAAACTTTGGGTGGTTGGAACCAGAGGAAACGATTCCATGTTTATTGGAAGTGAAGTGCTTAAAATTGAGGATGATATTGCAGCGGACTTGGTGGAGCAATATAAAACCCGATTTACATCCGATGGTTATAACCAAACCCTGTACAACAGAGCAGTAAGCAACCATTTTTCCACGTTCTTTTATCAAGACAAAGGTTTTTTGGATAGTTTGAAAATTGAATTCAGACAAAAAGATTCTGTCTTTACAAAAACCTTTAGACGTATTTTAAAAGATGAAAAAACGAATAAAAATGATTCTTTAGCAAAGGTAATTCCTGAAAAATTAACCAAAAAAGAAAAGCAGCAAAACCGTATGGCTGCTAAAAGAAAACGCAAAGAAAATAGAAAACGTGGTTTTATAGCTGCCACAAAAGAATATACCCGAAATTTTAATTTTATTGGAAAGGATAGTACGGTTGCTTACATGAAAATCCGAGGATTTAGCAATGGTAATTACAGGAAATTTTATAAAGAGAGTTTCAATAAAATAGACGCGCTAAAAACCGAGCATCTTATTTTGGATTTACGGGATAACGGCGGCGGAAGAATAGCCGAAATAGATTATCTCTATTCATTTTTAACTAACAAAAAGTATAAATTGGTTGAAGACAGTGAAGTAAATAGCCGTTTGCCTTATTTTAAATATTTAATGAGTAACACCACACCGATTGTGGTTAAAGTATCAACCGTTGTTCTTTCTCCTATAATCATTGCCCAAAATTTAATTAAAACAAAGAAGAAAGACGGTAGGATTTATTATAATTTCAGGTTTTCAAAAGAAAAAGAACCCCACCCTTTAAATTACAAAGGCGCGTTGTATGTCATAATCAATGGAAACTCTTTTTCGGCATCGTCGCTACTATCGACCCATTTAAAAGCCAATAAAAGGGCTGTTTTTATAGGAGAGGAGACTGGTGGCGCATACAATGGCTGTGTTGCTGGTATTTATAAAATTCACGAAATGCCAAACTCTAAACTAAAAATAAGAATGGGATTAATGCAAATTGAATCATCCTATAAACAAACGCCCGATGGTTATGGTATAAAGCCCGATGTTGAAATTGTTCCTACTATTGAAGACCGAAACCAGCATAAAGACCCCGAATTGGAATGGATATTAAATGCTATAAAAACGAATGAAACATCCATACTAAAACGCTTTTAACACACAGGATCATGATTATGGATGTACCATCTGACGGAAGAGTTATGAGTTATGGGTTAAGAGTCTAACCAAGGGTTAAGGATACTAGTATGAGTCCCCTTCGGGGGTTAGGAGGCTAAATATAAACAGATGAAAAATTATTGGAATAAAACGAGTTGGTTTAAAAGATTCTTATCTATAACGGGTTTTATTTTCAATGTAATAGAAATAACAATTACAACTATTTAAGATTTCTTTTTTATTGTCTTACCATAAAACATTTGTATTTTTGTTTTCGATTTTTAATAAACGAACTTCAATAATATAATATGAATTCATACGATGTAGCCGTTATTGGCTCGGGTCCAGGAGGCTATGTGGCAGCCATTCGTTGCGCACAATTGGGCATGAAAACTGCCATTATAGAAAAATACAACACACTTGGTGGCACTTGCTTAAACGTGGGCTGTATTCCAAGTAAAGCACTTTTAGATTCTTCACATCATTACGAAGATGCCATCAAGCATTTTGAAGAACACGGTATTGAAATTCCTGGAGATATTAAAGTAAATCTTGAAAAAATGATTGCCCGTAAACAAGCTGTGGTAGACCAAACGACAGGAGGTATTGATTTTTTAATGAAGAAGAACAATATTGACGTGTATCAAGGCTTAGGAAGTTTTAAAGATGCCACCCATATTACCATTTCAGGTGATGAAACTCTTGTAATTGAAGCTAAAAACACCATTATAGCTACAGGAAGCAAGCCATCAAGTTTACCGTTTATCAATATTGATAAAGAGCGTATTATAACATCTACCGAAGCATTGAAACTTAAAGAGATACCAAAACATTTAATCATTATTGGTGGTGGTGTTATTGGTTTGGAATTGGGTCAGGTTTACAAACGTTTAGGTGCCGAGATATCGGTTATTGAGTTTATGGATCGTATCATTCCAACGATGGATTCTGGTCTTTCAAAAGAGCTTAATAAAGTATTGAAAAAACAAAAATTCAATATTAATATATCCCATAAAGTGAAATCTGTAGAGCGTGTTGGTGATGAAATTATTGTAAAGGCGGATAATAAAAAAGGGGAAGAAATTGAATTTAGAGGTGATTACTGCTTAGTATCTGTAGGACGCCGTCCGTATACCGATGGATTGAATGCTGAAGCTGCCGGAGTGAAATTAACCGATAGGGGCCAAATAGAAGTGAACGACCATTTACAAACAAGTGCTTCCAACATTTACGCCATTGGAGATGTGGTAAAAGGGGCGATGTTAGCGCATAAAGCTGAAGAAGAAGGCGTATTTGTTGCCGAAACATTGGCAGGACAAAAACCACATATCGATTATAACTTAATTCCGGGTGTTGTTTATACATGGCCAGAAGTTGCTGCGGTTGGTAAAACCGAAGAGCAATTAAAAGAAGCTGGTGTTGAATACAAAACAGGGTCTTTCCCAATGCGTGCTTTAGGTAGAAGTAGAGCCAGTATGGATTTAGATGGTTTTGTTAAGATTTTAGCAGACAAGAAAACCGATGAAATTTTAGGCGTACACATGATTGGTGCCCGTGCTGCCGATATGATTGCGGAAGCTGTGGTTGCTATGGAATTTAGAGCATCTGCTGAAGATGTATCTCGTATGAGCCATGCACATCCAACATTTACCGAAGCTATCAAAGAAGCAGCTTTAGCGGCTACTGACGATAGAGCATTGCATATTTAAGCAAAATTCCTGCGAAGGCAGGAATCTCTTTATAACAAAAAGCGAACCCATTGAGGTTCGCTTTTTTGTTTTCTCTAATACCGTTCCAACCGTTCCAAAACCTCTTTTTTGTAACTTCTGCTAATCGTTAAGGCTTTATGGTTAATGACCACATGTTCATTAGTAAAGGAATTGATATGTGCAATTGAAATGATATAGGAGCGATGGATTCTTAAAAATTGATTGTTTGGAAGTTTAGCCTCAATGGCACTAATCGTTTCCCGTGTAACTATAACTTCGTTTTTTAAGTGAATTTTAATGTAATCACTAAAACTCTCAATGTAAATAATAGCTTCAAAATCTATTTTAATCATGCGTCTGTCTGAACGGACAAACATAAAACTACTGGATTCTAAAGGTTTTTCATCAGTTGTTTTAGGTTGATGATATACTTCAAAATAGGTGTTTATGCTTTGTAACAAACGTTCAAAAGAAATGGGTTTTAATAAATAATCAACTGCTTGAAGCTCAAAACCCTCCACGGCATAATCGCGATAGGCCGTTGTGAATATGATTTTAATGTTTTTATTAATAGACCTAGCTAATGAAATTCCAGAAATATCGGGCATATTAATGTCTAAAAATAGCAAATCAATAGTATGGGTACGAATGATATTGAAAGCTTCCATGGCATTGCTACAGCTTTTCACAATGGTAACATTTTCAATCTTTGAAATATGGGTTGCTATAACGTCCCTTGCAATAGCTTCATCATCAACAATTAAGCAGGATATGTTTTTTTGGTTTTGCAATTAGCTATGTTTTAGTGTCAGTGTTACTTTAAAAAGATCTTCTTTGTTGTCAACTTTTAGAATGTAATGGTCTTTGTATAGAAGGTCTAATCGTTTTTGAATATTTTGCAATCCGATGCCTTTATTTGGTGTTTCACTTTTTGAGCTTGTATTTTCTATTGAAAAATGTATGTTTTCCTTAGTACAGGAGATATCAATTTTAATGGTTAAAATACTGTTTTTTAATCTACCGTGCTTAAAGCTGTTTTCAACAAATGTTAATAATAGCATAGGTGCAATTTTTACTCGATAATCGAGATTTGAATGCTCCGGGGTTTGCTTCGAATTTTCAATGTTCTTCCTATAAATGCCTCGTGGGCTTGCCCCGAGGTCGTTGACTGATTCAATACTATTATGACAATTAAAACTAACAAAAAGAGTGTTGTTGAATCGCATTTTTTCTAATTCAATATAGTCTTTAATATGATTTATTTCATCTGTTAAAAGCACAAAGGGTTTATCAATTTGATAGAGTAAATAATCCAGTAAATTGGATAGTTTTAATATCATTTCAGGAGTTTCGTCAGCTTTTCTTAAAGCAAAGCCATACATTGTATTTAAGGTGTTAAATAAAAAATGGGGATGAATTTGCATTTTAAGGTAGTTCAGCTCTTGCTCTTTAAGTTTTAATTGGGCTTCTAAAATTTTGGTTTCTAACTTTTTGGTTTTTTCGGCGTGGTTTAAATTCAGTTTTAATAACTTAAAGGCACTAACAATAATAATTACTAGATACACGGCAGTGCCAACAAACAATAAGTTTCTGCTGATGGGTGCCATATTTGCATATTGAAAATTAGATAGATAAATCAATCCATAAAAAACAGAAATTACAATAAGATAGGCAGAAATTATAAAGGTATATATGCTGTATAATCCAAAACGAAAATATCGTTTTGTTATAAGGTATTCGGGGATTATTTTATAAATTAAAACATAGGTCGTTGTAATGGTAATGGGCATTAAAAATAAGGAGAATGATAAGATATAATTAAAGTTGGTACTATTAAAACCAAAAAAGTAAGTGTAAAACAACAAAACACCACACCAAAATAATATATGTAGCAATAACTGACCTATTTTTTTTATAATGAATTGTCTTTTTAACATCTTTACCAAATATCAATACAATGATAGCATATTTTTATAGCTATTTTGTTTTTTGTAGACGAATAACCAATTTAGCAATTGTTTTAACAAGATGTTATTTAAATCGCTAAATTGGTCATCTGTCGCATTTTAATTTGAGTCAAACATTTACATTTTAAGTTTGTAGCATGTTTAATTTAAATCAAATAATTATGAATATGTTAGTAATCAGTACTCAGAATTCTTCAATTGGTGATGAATTAGCCAAGAGGTTTAACGAAGGTGGCCCATTTTTTATGGCCCTTATTTTAATTTCCTTATTGCTGTCCATTTTCTTTTTAATTAGGGCAACCCTGCGTTTAAATAAAGATGAGATGACGTTTAAAAAAATGATTTCTTTGGTATCAGACATGAGTCTGTTAGGATTAGTGCTAGGAATTTTAGCATCCATAATGGGTATGATAGAGGCTTTTGATACTGTTGATGGGACAGGTGATGTTTCTAAGATGGCAGGAGGTTTAAAAGTCACCTTTTTAACGATGCTGTTTGGTACGGTTACGTTTATTATTTCTAGAATTGGAATTGTTATATTGAAAGGGCTTCAGAAAAGTTCATAGTGTTTGTATTTTTCAAACTAACCCTCAATCTTCTTAACCGTACTTCTTCTTAATAAAAGCAAGGGTAACGAAATGCCGGCAGTTATCGAAATCAATATAAAAAACATGGTAAATCCGTTAGAGAAAATAGCATCTATAAGCGCTATTCTTTTAACAGTATCTTTTTCTATAAAAATAAAATTCATAACAGATAAAACGGTTTCATAAGCAAAATAACCAGGAATCATAGGTATTACAGGTGGAACACAAAAAACCACCGGTGGATGGTGTATTTTATGCGCAGTTGGGATACTAACAATAGCAACAAAAAATACCGCAATGAAAGTGGCCAATACAATGTGCACGTCAAATTTTAAGAGTGTGAATTTTATTAAACCAGCGAAAAAGCCTAAAACAAAAACAGTCACAATAGTTCCTTTTGGAATGTTGAAAAGTATTCCGAACCCTAATGCAGCCACTCCAGACCAAACAGCAACTTCTAATAATTTTATTATAATGTCCATCATAATTAGTTGAATTGAAAAATGAGCATGGTTATAAATAAGCCCAGTGCAATAGCCAAAACCGTCATAAGCCCTGTTGTAAAGCGTACCATGCCATTTATTATGTTATTGTCTAATAAATCGGTGAATGAATTAATTAAAGCGACACCGGGTACCAAGTACAAAATAGAAGTAGCTAAAGCTGTTTGGGGGTTTGCGCCAATATTGTAAACAATGCCAACACCTGCACATAAAGAAGCTATAAATGAGCCAAAAAATATACGGATATATACATTGAACTTTTCCTTATGGGTCAGCTGAAAAACAAGTAAGCCAATAAATGTGCTAATAAAAGCCACAAGCATATTCAAATAATCGCCTTTAAAAATATTGCAAAACCCGGCACCGGCTAAACTTACAGCTATAAGGACCGTTAGTTTCGAATATCTTTTTTGGTTTTTTATTTTTTCAATGTCATTGGAAATTTGTTCGAGAGTCCAATTTTCGTTTACTGCGCTCCAACTGGCTTTACTAATGGCTGAAATTACAGAAAAATTGATGGCATACGGTGGAATATTCTTTACTCTCGTACAGCTTTGGGTTGAATCTTCCTCATATAAAGTCATAATAATACTTTTGTGACTTATAAAGCAGGAGGTTTTAAAATTTAGACCAGCAGCAAATCTATTAATGCTCAAATTGACTCGTATGGTATTAGCCCCAGAAACCATAAGGAGTGATGCTATTTCTAAAAGTAAGTTTGTGGTTTTTATTAATTCTTTTGAAGCATCCATTTTTTTATAATATTTATTTTAATACATGACAAAAATCCAAATATATATCAATTAACAATTAACAAAAACCAACTAAAACCATAAAAATGGACACAATGGCAAAAGGAGCAAATTCATGTGCTGGGCTTAGACAGTTTTTCCATAATAGATCGCCATACCAACTGGTAGTATGGTTTATTTGAAGGTACAAAGTGATTGTCTTCGCCAATATTTTCTATAAGTTTTTTAAAGGCATCGAGCGTAACAAATTTTAAAGCTTCAACCTCTTCTTCTTGAATTGTTAATTTTGAAAGTGGTACGGTGATTTTGGCTATAAAGGTATTGTGGAATTCATTGTCTACAATTCCATTTTCATACGATTGAAAACATTTAAAAATACCAATAGGGTGTAAATCACTTTCTGAAATTGCGATGCCAATTTCTTCTTCAGCTTCTCTAATAGCACTTTGTTTTGGGGTTTCACCTGCATCAATATGTCCTGCAACCGATACGTCCCACATAAGCGGACAAATACTTTTTTTTGCTGAACGTTGAGATAATAGCACTTCGCCATCCTTGGTGTAAAACCAAACATGCGCCGTATGGTGGAAATACCCTTTTTGGTGAATTACCGATTTCAATTCCGATTTTCCCGTAGGATTTCCGTGTTCGTCAACAATGTCTATGTATTCGTCCATGAAATTTTAGAAAAAGTTTTTTGTCATGAAAGAGATTCCCGCTTTCGCGGGAATGGTAAGTATTATTTGAAATAACTAAAAGTCTCACCATCTTTAATATTAAGCAAGCTTTCGTATATAAGTTTTATAACGTTTTCGACATCTTCTCTGTGTACCATTTCAACCGTGGTGTGCATGTAACGTAATGGCAATGAAATGAGGGCAGAAGCGACACCTCCATTGCTGTATGCAAAGGCATCGGTATCGGTGCCTGTGGCACGTGATAAAGCGTTGCGCTGAAACGGTATTTTTTTAGCATCGGCAGTATCTGTAATTAAGTCGCGAAGCTTTTGTTGTACCGCAGGGGCATAAGCAATTACCGGACCTTTACCCATTTCTAAATCGCCTTGTGTTTTCTTCTCGATCATAGGCGTGGTGGTATCGTGCGTTACGTCCGTAACAATCGCCACATTTGGTTTGATGGTTTGTGTAATCATTTCGGCACCACGTAAACCAATTTCTTCTTGTACAGCATTTACGATGTACAATCCAAACGGTAAGGTTTTCTTATTTTCTTTTAATAAACGTGCTACTTCGGCAATCATAAAACCACCCATGCGGTTATCTAGTGCACGACACACAAATTTATCACCGTTTAAAATATGGAACTCATCTGGATAAGTAATAACACAACCCACATGAACCCCCAATTTTTCTACATCTTCTTTGGTTTTGCAACCACAATCAATAAAAATGTTATCTAGTTTTGGGGCTTCTTCTTTAGATTTATCACGTGTGTGGATTGCTGGCCATCCAAAAACACCTTTTACAATACCGTTTTTCGTATGTATGTTTACAACCTTACTTGGTGCTATTTGGTGATCACTTCCACCATTTCTAATCACATAAATCAATCCGTTATCTGAAATGTAATTTACGTACCAAGAAATTTCATCGGCATGCCCTTCAATAACTACTTTGTATTTAGCTTTTGGATTTATTACGCCCACAGCGGTTCCGTAGGTATCGGTAATAAACTCATCTACATAGGGTTTTAAATAATCCATCCACAGTTTTTGCCCTGTCCATTCGTAACCTGTAGGCGCTGCATTGTTTAAATATGACTCTAAAAAGTCCATAGACTTTTTGTTTAAAATGCTTTTCATCGTATTGAATTAAAATTTCCGACTAAATTAATAATATAAATACAAAAAAAATGTTTTAAACATTGTAATTTGTTAATTTTGGAAGATTATTTGCTCCAAAAGTTTTATGAAGAATTTTATAATATTTCTATTTTTACTTTGCCCTGTTTTTTTCTTTGCTCAAGTTAAGGATGAGGAAGAGGATACGTTGGAATATGAATATATGTTTATTGAAGGCGATTCGGTACCTCAAACTATCATAAACCTAAATCCTATTTACATACTTGGCGATTTAAAATTCCCTAGTAGGGAAGACCGCATTAAGTATTTGATTTTACGCAGAAAAACACTGAAAGTATATCCATATGCCAAATTAGCTTCCGAAAGGTTGGATTCTTTGAACTCACGATTGGAATCAATGAAAAAAGCGAGTGATAAGCGTCGTTACACTAAAATAATTCAAAAGTATATTGAAGGTGAGTTTTCAGATGAATTAAAAAAACTAACACGCACCGAAGGGCAAATATTGGTAAAATTAATACACAGACAAACCGGAAAAACAACCTTTGGATTAGTTAAGGAACTCCGTAGTGGGTGGCGTGCCTTTTGGTACAATACCACCGCAAGTATGTTCGATATTTCACTAAAAAAACCTTTCGATCCCAAAAATGTTTATGAAGATTATCTTATTGAAGATATTCTCCAACGAAGTTTTAAAAGCGGATTGCTGGTTCGACAAAAAGCAGCAGAAGAATATAATTTTTACGATTTAACAGATATCTGGCTGGACAAACAGAAAAAAAAGTAAGGAAGTGTCGGTTTATAAGCAAACACCACTACAGGAACGATTAAATGCCATTTCACATGCCATAGGTGCTATTTTTGGTGTTTTAGGATTGACCTCACTTATTATTTTTAATAGCAATAAAACCGGTTGGAGCCTTTTTAGTGTTATTGTTTACGGGATTTCTATTATTACTTTGTTTACGGCGTCAACATTATACCATTCGGTAAAAGACGAGGTTAAAAAACATTACTTCCGAATTATAGACCATATTAGTATTTACTTTCTTATTGCCGGAACTTACACGCCTGTATTGCTCATCACATTACACCAAAGTTTAGGGTGGACATTGTTTTATACCGTTTGGGGAATCGCCGCTTTTGGAATTGTTTTAAAACTATTTTTTACGGGTAGGTTTGAAATATTCTCAACCTTGTTATATTTGGTAATGGGTTGGCTTATTGTGTTTGATTTCACCAATCTTTCAAAGTTAATGGATAGCAATGGTGTACTGCTTTTGTTTTTTGGAGGGTTGGCATATACCGTGGGTATCATCTTTTATGCTATTAAAAAAATACCTTATAACCATGTTATCTGGCATTTATTTGTACTTGCAGGTGCGGTGCTTCACTTTTTTATGATATTCTTTTATGTCATTTAATCTAAAGAATTCCTTGGGCTTCCGTTTCTACCTCGCCTTGAAGAGAGGGCAAAACTGTCAAGCACTTTTTTGCAAGACATCCATCATTAATTATTCATTATTAATTGTTAACTATTCATCACTAATGTATGATAAAAATTATTCCAGCAACCAAGAGCATTGATTTTGATTGTATTTCAAAGTTGGCCCATATTATTTGGTATGAGCATTATGTGTCTATTATTAGTTTGGAACAGATCGACTATATGCTCAATAAATACAATTCTGTTCAGGCTTTAGAAGATCAAGTTAATCAAGGTTTTTTGTTCTTTTATATCACTTATAATGACAGTCCAGTTGGTTATGTCGGTGTTAAAAAAGAAAGCGATTATTTATTTCTGAGCAAACTTTACGTTTTAAGTAACTATCGCGGAAAGAAAATAGGAAAAGCGGCGATGCAACATGTTATTGAATTAGCACATTTTTTTAAATTACAAAAAGTAAAACTAAACGTGAATAAGTATAACACAAATTCGATGCTTGCTTATGAAAAAATGGGTTTTATAAAAACCAAAGAAGTGGTTACGGATATTGGTAATGGCTTTATAATGGATGATTATGAAATGGAGAAACAATTATGAATTAAGGATTAATGAATTAAGAATTGACGATTCATCCGACCCAACACCCAACACCCAACACCCATCAACCATCAACCCTCAATCACCTCTCTATATTCCTCAAAAAAGGCTTCAAATAAGTGCATTTTTTCATTGAAAAATACCATCACATCACGCCAGGTATTTTTATTATGAATGGACACTTTTTGTTCTAAAGGCACATAAATTCTAGAAATTTCTTTTTCGTTGTCAAGTATATATGCTTCTTCAAAAATGGCTTCAGGTAAAAAATCATCTAAAAGAATCGATTTTAAAGCCACCAGTTTCTCCCAGTATTTAATACGAAATTCCAAATCGTCTTCCAAATCAAGAGCTACTAACGCTATTTTCGTATCAAAATGAAATTTAAAACTAAACCCTTTTAATTTGGTGTCATACAAAATCCATTTCCTTGGAAACGATTTTCCAAAGCTCGTCCAAAATTCCTGTCGTAATAATCTAGATTCTTCTTTGCTAAACACTGTTTGGAGTTAAAAAGTTATAAGGTTATAAGGTTAAAAAGTTATGAGTTCAGAGTTCACAGTTGTGTGTTAAAATGTGAATTTTGTCTACAACGTACAATTGTCTATTGTCTATTGTCTAAATCAAAAAAGCCACCCCAACACCTACAACAATAGATATAAACTTCGATAAATTAAATTTATGCCCGTCGCCACTTTCAAATAAAATGGTGGTAGAAATATGAAAAAAGATACCAATAACAAAGGCATTAATTATCTGTGAATAATCGGCAAGAGCTTCCCATGTATTGCCTATAAAAGTGCCTAAAGGGGTCATAAATGCAAAAACCAATAAAAACCCAGCAATTTGTGTTTTGCTGTAATGTGATTGTATTAAGAACATTGAAATCAGTGCAGCAATAGGAACTTTATGCACCAAAATGCCATAAACCATATCGTTGTGGTCGTGAATAGAAAAACCTTCTAAAAAGCTATGTATACACAAACTTATGAACAATGACCATGGAAACGCTGTTCCGTGTTTGTGGATGTGCACATGTCCGTGTTCGGCACCTTTAGAGAATAGTTCCAATACAATTTGCAGCATAATACCGCACATGATAAACAACCCAGAACGTTTGGCGTCTAAGTGTCCATACACTTCAGGGAGCAATTCAAAAAGCGTTAACGCCAATAAAAACGAACCACTAAAAGAAAGTAGCAGTTTGGTATTCCAGGATTTTTGATTTTTGGTAATGATTGCTAAAATAAAGCCAAAAATTACAGCCAGTATAGGAAAAAGAAATTTATTCATTAAAATCAACCTACTTAAAATTTAATTAATACGATGAAGTGGTTTAAACTTTTTTCAATTGGCTAAAAAAATGCCCTTTTTGTCCCATTCTTTGTCTTTTTTTTACTTCGTAGCACTGCTATGCATTTCAAAAAAGCCTTCATATGGAACAAAAATCATCATTTTTCGCTTCAATCAAAAAAGTTTAAATCACTTCTATTTAAAAATCATTACCAAACGTTCCGATGTTTTCGCATTAAACTTACGCAATTTATGATCACCAAAAACATCCAATAAATAAACACCAGCTTGCTCAAAAAGAGCTTCAAAATCGGCTAAAGTAAACGCTCTAACACGTTCCTGAAAATTATAATCCTCGCCATTGGCATTAAAACTAATATCTTTTACAATATGGCCGTCTTCCACATAGCGTTTTAGGTTAAAATCAATGCCTTCAACCGTTTTTACTTCTTCGGGCACTAAATTATCAATAACAAATTCACTATTCATAAAATCAATGACCCCGAAACCAACGGCGTTTAAATCGGCTTTAATCGCTTTTATGGTGTTTAAATTGTCTTCATCTTTATCAAAATACCCAAAACTGGTAAACAAATTAAAAATAGCATCAAAAGGTCTGTTGAAAGGTTTGCACATATCATGAACCTCAAAATGCAAGGTGTCGTTTTCAAATTGTTTGGCGTAGTTAATGCTGTTTTCGCTCAAATCGGCACCCGTAACATCAAATCCCAAAGAGTTTAAGTACACCGCATGCCGTCCGCGGCCACAAGCCAAATCCAATATTTTTCCACCTTCCGGAATATTCAAATACCCCGTAAGCGTATCCATAAAATGTTGCGCCTCGGTATCGTCTCTATCTTTGTATAAAATATGGTAAAATGGTGTATCAAACCAAGAGGTAAACCATGTACTTGTGTCTTTATTCATAGGTACTTCCTGCGAAGGCAGGAATCTTTTTAATCTTTTTTGGAGGTTACCCCAAAAAGGGGTCAGGCTTTTTGCTATATCTTTCTGCGAAGCAGCCTTAACCTAAATTTTAATAAACATCGTGTTTGCCGCAAAATTACATTATTTTTGCAATCTATTCGAGATAAAAAATGGAAGAAAATTTTAATATGTTAGCCAAAACGTTATTTGGTTTTGAAGATTTATTGGCAAACGAACTGACGCAACTAGGTGCGCAAGATGTTAAAACAGGGGTGCGGAGTGTGTCTTTTTCGGGTGATAAAGGGTTTATGTACAAAGCCAATTTAGGGTTGCGTACCGCCATAAAAATATTAAAACCCATTAATACGTTTACCGTAAATAACGAACAGGATTTATATAACAAACTCTACCAAATGCCTTGGGAACAATATGTAAAACCCACAGGCACCATTGCTGTAGATGCGACTATCCACTCCGAATTATTTACAAATTCGTTATACATCGCACAAAAAACCAAAGACGCCATTGTAGATAAATTTCGCGATACCACAGGCGAACGCCCTAATGTCGATTTAAAATTTCCCGACCTAAAAGTCAATGTGCATGTAGACAGACACCAGTGTACCATTTCGTTAGATTCATCGGGCGATTCCCTACATAAACGCGGTTATAAATTAGCGACCAATATAGCGCCCATAAACGAAGTACTGGCAGCAGGATTGATTATGTTATCGGGTTGGGATGGTCAAACCGATTTTATGGATCCCATGTGCGGATCGGGTACCATGCTTATTGAAGCAGCCATGATAGCCTGCAACATCCCCCCAAACCTCATGCGTAAAGAATTTGCTTTTGAACGTTGGAATGATTGGGATGTCGATTTATTTGAAAAAATTGAAGCATCGCTACTTGGTAAAACCCGCGATTTTCATCATAAAATAGTAGGTTACGATAAAGCACCAAGTGCGGTAGCCAAAGCCATTGAAAACGTAAAAAATGCCCAATTGGATGATTTTATAGAAGTAAAACACGAAGACTTCTTTAAAACCCAAAAAGGCGGTGATGCCAAATTACACATGGTATTTAACCCACCGTATGGCGAGCGTTTAAATATAGATATGCAGGAGTTTTACAAAAGCATAGGCGATACCCTAAAACAGAATTACCCTAATACCGATGCTTGGTTTATAACCAGCAACCTCGATGCATTAAAACATGTAGGGTTAAGACCTTCACGTAAAATACATTTGTTTAATGCCAAACTGGAAGCACGTTTGGTTAAATACGAAATGTATGCGGGGAGTAAAAAGGGGAAGTATATGAAGTAGATTTTTTTTTTGAGTTAGGTTTATCGGTCTAGTAGGATAATCGACTAAGAACCAGTTCGGTCAACAGGGCGTTCATGTCCGGTTGTATCGACCACACGAACGCTTAGTTATTGGCAACTGTTTTTATTTAATTCGTTCCGAGTAATATCCGAGCGTTTTCGTGATTCGGAAAATTTTAAAAAATTGTCAATTTGGTCAATCCAATCACTCTCAGTTGTGCATTCCGCGACATTTTTTATTATTGCGATTTTCATAAAGGTATGGGTTAAAACTCCTTTTGTGATTTTGAGTGACCTTAATTCTTCTGGCAGAATATCAAGAGTACAAAATAGAGAGAAACACAAATTATACAATTCTTTATAATCGACAGAGATTGGTAATTTCGAATTCAGATAATTATAAAGCTTTTCAACACTTTCTATTTCAACTTTGTCTGTCAATTTTGGTTTTTTTAAATTGTTGCCAACAACCATGTAACCACAATAAATAGGAATACAATTGTAGTTATATTGTTTATATGTTCACGAATATAATAAAAATCCACCTACAAAAACAAAAGACATTTTAAAAATGTAGGCATTACAGCAGTCTTGTTTCAGGCTTGTTCGCCCTTTGTTCGGACAAATTCCTATCTAACAAAAATCTAAGCTATTGATTTTATACCATATTATCGGCTTTTTCTTTCCTCTTTTAATTTTTAGTCGTACATTTGGACTGCGAACTTTATCAAATTATCATGGTGCAAATACAACACAAACGGTTAAAAAAGAAAGCCTTGGAGAGGCAGACGGGTGCAAGTCCCGAGACCTATTCAAAGCACCGCTTTGATAAAGTTCGCAGTGACCTCTCCTCTTTTTATTCACTTAATCCATTATATTATGCGAACTTCAAATGGTCAAAGTGTTTGCCTGAATGGTAATTTGGTAAGCACAACGGTTGATGCCCGACACGTATCAAAAATTCAAAAATCTTTATTGCCTTCACAGGCTGAATTTCTGGACTCCATTATGTTTCATGGTGTTTCTGGATTCTCCAAATCCTTGAAGTTAATTCATGATTTAGCACTTTATCATTCGGATGTCCCTTTCGATGAAGATGAAAAGTCCGCTCTTTTTGATTTAAAAATCTTGTGGGAAGGCTTTGAGCGGATTGGGCAAGAATCTTAAAATTCAGGGAGGGTTGCGTGTTGGCAGTCCTCCCATTATTTTGTTCCAAGAAGTTTAGTCAAAACCGCAGTTACTTTTTTAAGCACTTCTTCAACTTGACTTTTTGAGTAACTATTTTATACCTCTATTTAGTTGTGCAACAGCTACCGGTGTTATACAACGTTTTTCATTTTTTCCGTTTTCTGTTTTTAAGTTGCCATAGCATACTACTCCCCACGAAAAGGTATAAGGTAATCCCTAAAATTGAATCAAAGTCTATATCTATAAATCCAAGCAATACCAGTCCAAGAATACCTATTCCGCTTATTAAATGAATCGGTGCGATATATTTCCAAATGTCTTTGTTGTAAATCCAATGTTCAATATTTCCGCCAGTATAATGTCCAGGGTCATACATTTTATCATTCCATTCGTTATGACCAACTAAGTAACCTTCGGATTCGGGATCTAAATCAGATTCCACAATTTCCAGTTTTTCAATTATTGGTATTGCTGTGTCCAAATCACCTTCATGAACCAATACCTGAAAAGGAAGTGTTTCATTGGGTTCATCTTTTATAATAGAATTAAGTCCGTTTTCCCTCAATTTTTGAGAAACGAACAATGCATCAGAGCCAAATTTATATGATGAAGCGATTACCATTTTCAAATGTTTTACAACAACCATATAACCACAACAAATAGCAATTCAATTGTAGTTATATTGTTTATATGCTCACGAATATAATAAAAATCCACCTACAAAAAACAAAAGACATTTTAAAACAGCAGGTATTCTTGTAGTCTTGTTTCAGGCTTATTCGCCCTTTGTTCGGGCAAACGTTGCTATGCGAAATTTTAAGCTTCGCATTATATCATAACATAAAACAAAAAGCTGTAATTAGTTTTACTTAAATACAGCTTGTGTTTATTTTATTGAAATTACTTTTATTATTTACTATGCTTTGAATTCACTGACTTAGAAGGGCTGGGGTTCATGT
This sequence comes from Mariniflexile sp. TRM1-10, assembly GCF_003425985.1. NCBI lineage: Bacteria > Pseudomonadati > Bacteroidota > Flavobacteriia > Flavobacteriales > Flavobacteriaceae > Mariniflexile > Mariniflexile rhizosphaerae. The sequence goes on along the minus strand of NZ_CP022985.1, from coordinate 4,718,215 downwards.
TGGGTCGTACCGACCACACAAACGCTAGTTATTACCAGTAGTTTTTACTTAAAAAGTATATTTTCCGATAACTCTTTGAATTCAGGTAAATTTATTTCATGTTCAGAATATGAAATACCTTGCATTGCTATCGCATTCAAAGATTCTTTATTAAGAATTACTACTTGATATAAAAGAGCATATTCAGCTTTCATATATCCATAAATTTCTCTTCTAATTGCTTTATAACCGTTTAAATTTTCAAAAGATACATTTTTCTCATCAGTTTTATAAAATCCATTTTGTAGCATACCTTGTAGGAAGCTTTCTGCAATTGTTTCTGCATTCGTTGTTTTATCAATTGTGAAGCTATTAATTGTAAACATTGGTTCCTTAACATATGCATCTTTTACTTTTCCGTTTTCAGAAAAAAGAAAAATATTTGAATTATATTTTGCGAATTTAAACTTTGAATTATTAGGAGTAACTTTAAAAAGAGCAAAATCTAATGGATCAATTTTAATTTTTTTATCATATTTTAATGAAAATAGTGCTTTTTTTAAATCTTTTTCTGTTTTTAAATCTTTACTATGATATAGTGCCATGACCATATCAGAAAAAGTTGAATCACCAAAAACTATATTAATTGTTTTTTCATTTTCGTTAGCTTGTAATAGAAAATATTTTGCGTCATAATTGTCAATTTTTAAATCTTTATTTTCTAATACTTTTATTCCTTTACTTTCAAAAATTTCTTTTGATACTGTATTAGAATTGTTGAAATGATTTCCTCCTATTAAATCGAAAAATTGAACCATTGAGTTTTTGTCCTTTTCAATACCGATTGAGCCAGAAGTTAGTTTAAAGCCTGCAGGCATATCAATTAGAATTCTGCTTCCTGGGATATTAGTATATTCTGATTTGTCTACTTTATTTTTACATGAAGTAAGGTTAATCAAAATTAATAATGTATAAATTATTTTTAGGTTCATTTTTTAATTACTGGTAACAACCATATAACCACAACAAATAGCAATCCAATTGTAATTATATTATATATATGTTCACGAATATAATAAAAAACCACCTACAAAAAAACAAAAGGCATTTTAAAAAAGTAGGTATTATTACTGTCTTATTTTATGCTTATTCGCCCTTTGTTCGGGCGAACGTTAAACTTCGCATTATATCATAACACAAAACAAAAGGCTGTAATTAGTTTTATTTAAATACAGCTTGTGTTTATTTTATTGAAATTGCTTTTATTATTTACTATGCTTTGAAGTTACTGATTACGAAGAGCTGGTGTCGTTTTTATTCTTTTCGTTTATAATGTACCTGTGTCAATCCTGTATCAAATGTTTTTATTGTCACAAATTCAAGTAGTTGTTCAGGTCGTCCGTCTTTAAATAATCTTGTTCCATTACCTAACAATACTGGAACGACTGAAATAATAAACTCATCAATCAAGTCATTTTTTAATAGCTCATTAATTATTTCTGCACCACCATCACAATATATATTTTTTCCGTTTTCAGATTTTAGTTGTTTCACCAAATCGGTCAAGTTATCCGTGTAAAAAGTTGTTCTTCCAACATTTGGTCTTTGGGTTTTTGTAATAACATAAACATCCCTTTGTCCATTGTCGTAATGAGATGAACCGATTTCTTTAAGCACATAATCATAGGTTTTTCTACCAACAATCAAAGTGTCAATTGTATCCGTAAATTCTCCATAGCCATAGTCTTCGCCTTCTTTTTCTACGAGTTTTAAGAAACTTAAGTCGTCATTAGGTTTTGCAATGTAGCCGTCTAAACTTGTGGCAATAAAGAGTGATATTTTTCGCATCTGTTTTAAATTTTAATGTTTTTTCAAAATTACTTTTAAACAACCATTTGCACTTTGTATAAATGCGACATTTTAAAGTAGCGATGGTGAAAGCCCTGTATTTCGCTTGATTTCATTAGTAAGATGCGAATGGTCATAATAGCCGCACTCAAATGCAATATCTAATAAACTGCGATTTTCACTTGAGTTTTTAATTATGCTCAAAGCATTTTGAAAGCGAATAATGTTTGAATATTCTTTTGGTGGAATTCCTATTTGTGATTTAAAATGTCGTTCTAACTGCCGCACAGTTGTATAATTCCGCTTTGAAAGTTCGGAAATACTCAATTGCCCATTTGAAGAATGTATATCACTGATTATAGATTGTAGTCGGTTCTTTTTGCTTTTTATTCTGTCTGTAAAATATAGATTTAGATAATTGGAATGGTTTGCTAGTATTTTGTCAATATTAAACGAATTGGATTTTTCAAATTCAATAGTATTATTTGTCAGTTCATCTTGGGCTACATAATTATAGAAATTTGCAAAAGTTGCAGGTTTGAGGCAAACTCCTAATAAATGTGTGTTGCTGTCAATAAAACTATCTTTAAAAGAAGTCATTGCACCAACTATATAGGTTTTCCCAAATTCCATAGATACAGAACCATTGTCCGTCAAACAGGTTTCTCCCAAGTTCATTACTAAGCCGGCACAGCCATCTGGAAAATTTCGCTCCCATTGTCTGTCGAATTCTTCTCCTTTCAGTTCCCAATAGGAATGAATAAAGGGTTCTAGTTCTTTGTATGGTTTTATTTCTATGTATTCCATCAATTTCGTGATGTTGTTTTTATAATGACAGCCAACAACCATATAACCACAATAAATAGGAATACAATTGTAGTTATATTGTTTATATGTTCACGAATATAATAAAAATCCACGTTGCTGTGTAAAGTTCCTTACAGCCTAGGTTACGAACTTCACACAGCAGGCCTTTAAAGCAAGCATTAGGGGATTGCTTCATGCCTCGTAACGACTTTGTTAACTACAAATTCAAAAGATAGTATGTTAAAACACCAGCTAAATATCCAATAACGGCTAACCAACTAATCTTTTTCAAATACCATAGAAAGTCTATTTTTAAAATGCCCATAATGGCAACTCCTGCTGCCGACCCAATAATTAAGGTGCTACCTCCGGTACCTGCACAAAACGCTAAAAGTTCCCAGAATTCATGGTCTTGAGGATATAGTGATAAAGGATACATACCCATGGCACCAGCTACAAGTGGCACATTATCTACAATAGAAGACATGAAACCTATAATGATGTTGATGATATAAATATTTCCAAAGGTGTCGCTTAGTAATTTGGCAACTTCTGCTAAATGGCCTCCGGTTTGTAAACTAGCTACAGCCAATAAAATACCTAAAAAGAAGAGTACGCTTGGGGTATCTATTTTTCTAACAACATGTGCAACCGATAAATTATGACGGTGTTCTGTGGTTTTGTTTTTGTGAATAATTTCGGTTACAACCCACAAAACACCCAAACTTAAAAGGATTCCCATAAAAGGAGGTAAGTGTGTAAGTGTTTTAAAAACGGGAACGAATAAAAGGCCAGCTACACCTAACCAAAGTATTAATGAAGCTTCAAACGAACTTGTAATTGGTGCATGTGTACCTTCATAGCCCAAACTAGCTGTTTTTGTAATGGTTCCTTTTTTTATAAAAGATAATACTATAAGTGGCACGATTAAGCAAATAATACTTGGCAATAATACTTCTTTAATGATGTTAATAGCGGTTACTTGACCTCCAATCCATAGCATAATGGTAGTGACATCACCAATTGGCGACCATGCTCCTCCGGCGTTTGCCGCAATAACTACAATACCGCCAAAAAACCAAATATCTTCTTTATCCTTCATTAGTTTTTTAAGCAGCGTAGCCATAACGATGGTGGTCGTTAGGTTATCTAATACAGACGATAAAACAAAAGTAACACAACCAATAATCCATAATAATTTTATACGGTTGGTTGTTTTGATTTTTTCAGTGATAATATGAAAACCACCATGGGTGTCGATTAACTCAACGATGGTCATAGCACCTAATAAGAAAAATAGAATTTGGGATATTTCACCTAAATGATGCAAAATAGATTCATCAATAAAATGAGGTTCTGGTGTGGTTTGAAAAATAGAGTCTTGCCCTAAAACAAGAATAACCCAGCAAAGAACACCCGTAAGAATTGCAGATGCCGCTTTGTCTATTTTAAAAGGGTGTTCGAAGGCTATAAAAATATAGCCAATTATAAAGGTAATAGCTAGAAGAATATACATGGTTCAATTTGGTTTAGTGAATAAAAGTTGATGATTGGTTTTCTTTTTTATAACGCTTTGTTGTTTTGTAAAAGCGCCGACTAATGTAGTATATATTTTGTATCGAATTGATTTTCTGAAAAAGATTTTTTATAGAAATAATGGATATCATAAACGGTTGTTTTTTTCTGTTAATTTACTAGTTAACAGATAACATTTTTGGCTTTTATGTTTCTTGGGAGAGTAGATTGCTGCTTGTGTTTTTTAAATGTAAATTTGGACTCTTTCGCATAAAATCATGTGTACATAAGTTATTAATGCACTTTTATATTAAAAATTGAACATTTTATACCCCCTTTTTTGCTGAATTGGTTACGTTAACAATTAATTAATATGTCGATATTTGAACAATTAGTTTTAAAAATGTAATTTTGACACTTATTATGTGTAATTATCAACAAAAGCTTTTCAAGCGCTCATAAAATTGGACTTTTATTAATGAAGAAAAATAAATTGATTTTATCTTTAAAAAATTATTTGCTATTAGCTTTGTGCAGCATGTGTTTGGTGGCGTGTACCAAAAACATATCATACACATCTGTAGGTAATGGATGGGGTAGCAATTCCGTAAACACGGTGAAATTTAGAAAAAATGCACTGACTACTTATAAAGACTTTCAATTTACTGCATATTACAATCAAGAAGGCTCTTTGATTTTAGGAAAGCGGCACATTAAATCCTCCAACTGGACTACATTAAAAACCCCCTATAAAGGAAATATAAAAGATGCCCATAATAGTATTAGTATCGCTATTGATGGTTCAGGGTATTTACATGTAAGTTGGGACCACCATAACACCAAACTAAGGTATGCTATAAGTAAAGAACCTTTAGGGTTAGAACTCGGTGAGGAAATGCTTATGACGGGCTTTCAGGAAGATAAAGTAACCTACCCGGAATTTTATAATCTGCCAAACGGAAATTTGGTTTTTTTCTATAGGTCTGGTGAATCTGGAAGAGGCAATCTGGTGATTAATTCCTATGATATTAGCACTAAAAAGTGGTCGCAATTACAAAGCAATCTTATTGACGGTGAAGATAAACGAAGCGCTTATTGGCAAGCATGTGTAGATGCCAATGGCGTTATCCATATATCTTGGGTTTGGAGAGAAACTTGGGGCGTAGAAACCAATCACGATTTATGCTATGCGCTCTCTAAAGATGGTGGCAAAACTTGGGAAAAATCTACCGGGGAAGTTTACAAATTACCAATCACGTTAGCCTCAGCTGAAATGGCTTGGAAAATCCCTCAAAACAGCAATCTCATCAATCAAACAGCTATGAGTACCGATAGCAATGGCAATCCCTATATCGTTACTTACTTCAACGAAGGAATGATTCCGCAATACCAAATGGTTTATTTAAAAAATAATAAATGGAAGAAGGTTAATGCAGGTTTTAGAAAAACGCCGTTTTCATTAGGTGGCGGTGGCACAAAAAAGATTCCTATCGCACGTCCGGATATTTTAATTGAGGATACTAAAAACCAAACATTGGTGTCCATACTTTTTAGAGATGAAGAAAGAGGCAATAAAGTGTCTTTGGCTTATTCTTTTTTAAATGATGAATTGCCCTGGAAGGTGGTTGATTTAAGTGAGCAGGGTGTAGGGCAGTGGGAACCCAATTACGATATCGCCCTATGGAAAAACAAAAAAGAACTCCATGTTTTTTTACAAAACGTCACTCAAATAGATGGGGAAGGTGTGGCTGAAAAGAAAGCTTCAGAAATAAAGATTTTAACGGTGAAAAACCTCAAAAGATTCATTGATTAGCCTCATAATAAATTAATACCAACTATAAACCAATAAAGAAAACTATGAAATCGCTATAATTAGGAAACATAATTGATAATCATCGAACACCAATGAAAATAAAATTTGTGAGATAAACACCAATGAAGATTAATGCGGTACCATATCCTGAATTCAGAATTATGAGCCAAGCCAAGGGCAATGTCATTAGGTTAAGAGGAAGATGTCAGGAGCCTTTCGTAAGCTACGCTTTTATCTTCAAATAAAAATATATTTTCATTTTCGATAATGCTCAAGATAAACTAAAGTCGAAACCCTTGTCAAGCATCAAACAAATAAACGAATAAACAGTTAAACATAACCCTTAGAACCCAGTATGAGGTTCCCCCTTCGGGGGTTAGGGGGCTAAATATTTCCATATGAATTTAAGAATACTGCTTTTTTCAAATGCCATAATAGCTACATTACTTTTTGTTAGCTGTAGTAGTGCTGTAAGAGAAAAAGCAATGAACCAATCAAAGAAAGAAGTGATTTCAATAATTCATAAAGTTAATACACATTGGCAGGAAAACCATTCCGATCTTGGCAATGCTTTTTGGAATGTTGCGGCATACCATACAGGAAATATGGAAGCTTACAAAATAACTAAAAACAAAGACTATCTTAATTATTCGTTAGCTTGGGCAGCTAAAAATGAATGGATGGGTGCCAAATCCCAAAATAAATCCGAATGGAAATATGATTATGGCGAAACAGACGATTATGTGCTATTTGGAGATTGGCAAATTTGTTTTCAAACTTATATTGACCTTTATAATATTACAGGAAAAAAGGATAGCTCTAAAATTGCTCGTGTGCGAGAGGTCATGGAATATGAAATGAGTACCCCACAAACCGATTATTGGTGGTGGGCAGACGGTTTGTATATGGTGATGCCCGTCATGACCAAGATGTATAACGTTACAGGTAATGACCTTTACTTGGAAAAATTAAATGAGTATTTATCTTATGCCGATAGCATTATGTACGATGAAGACGCAAAACTCTATTATCGTGATGCTAAATATGTATATCCCAAACATAAAAGCGCCAATGGCAAAAAAGATTTTTGGGCACGTGGCGATGGTTGGGTTTTTGCAGGGTATGCTAAAATAATTCAAGACATGCCAAACACTGCTAAATATAAGCAGGACTATATGAACCGATTTAAAGATATGGCAAAAGTCTTAGCCAAAGCACAACAAGAGGAAGGTTACTGGACGCGTAGTATTTTGGATGCAGAACACGCACCTGGACCAGAAACTAGCGGTACAGCCTTTTTTACTTATGGTTTTTTATGGGGCATAAATCAGGGCATTTTAGATAAAGAAATCTATTTGCCAGTGGTTAAAAAAGCATGGCATTATTTAAAAAATACAGCTTTACAGGAAAATGGCGCCGTAGGTTATGTACAACCCATTGGCGAAAAAGCGATACCCGGTCAAGTAGTGGATGTTAATTCCACGGCCGATTTTGGAGTGGGTGCTTTTTTATTGGCAGCTTCAGAAATGTATCGATTTTTAGATTGAACGTATTTTACGATCAGCAGTGGGCAGTGGTCAGTAGGCAGTGGTCAGTAGTCAAATCAACAATAATCAATAGTAAATAGTTTACGGGCAACAAACCAAATCAACGAATCAACAAATAAACAATAACAATTCCCAATGTCAGACTGAGCCTGTCGAAGTCCTAATTTAAAAAAATAGTTCATTAATTAAATTAACTAAATTATAAATGAGAAAATTAATTTTAACACCGCTGTTTTTGATACTTGTATCTTTAAGTTTTGCACAAAGCGAAGCCAACGAATGGGAAAACCCAACGGTTGTAGATCGCAATAAAGAAACAGGAAGAGCGTCTTTTGTTTTATATGAAGATGAAACATCGGCGCTTACAGACCTCCCTGAAAACTCTAAATTCTATCAAAGTTTAAATGGAGAATGGAAATTTACTTTAGTAAAACAACCTGCAAACAGACCACTGGATTTTTATAATGTCAACTTAGATGATTCTAATTGGAGCACTATTAACGTGCCTTCTAATTGGGAATTACAAGGTTTTGACATCCCTATTTATACCAATATTGTTTATCCGTTTCCTAGAAATCCTCCCTATATAGATGGGAGTTATAACCCTGTTGGTAGTTATAGAAAGCAGTTTACCGTGTCTGGTGACTGGGATGGCAAAGAAATTGTTTTGAATTTTGGGTCTATTTCAGGATACGCTAGAATATTTGTAAATGGAAATGAGGTTGGAATGACGAAAGCTTCAAAAACCGCTGCGGAATTTAATATTACCAAGTATATAAAAAAAGGACAAAACCTACTTGCAGTTCAGGTATTTCGTTGGCATGATGGTAGCTATTTAGAAGATCAGGATTTTTGGCGCTTAAGTGGTATAGAACGTGATGTGTATTTACAAGCCATGCCGAAAACGACTATTTGGGATTACTCTGTTGAAGCCAATTTAGACGATGCTTATAAAGATGGCATCTTCAAAGTAGCTGTAGATTTAAGACAGTTTGAAGCCAAACCTTCAAAAAGCCAATCGATTTCCCTAAGTCTTTTAGATTCATATGGTAAAGTTGTGTATTCCGAAGAAAGGAAAATAAACCCTTCAACCAATACCATTAATTTTTCAGCTACACTAAAGGATGTTTTAAAATGGAGTGCAGAAACACCCAATTTATATCGGTATGTATTAAAATTATCTGATAAAAAAACATCTCAAGTTATTTCGAAAAAGATAGGTTTTAGAAAGGTAGAAATTAAGGATTCCCAATTAATGGTTAATGGGCAACCTTTAATGGTAAACGGTGTAAATCTGCACGAACACCATGGTGTAAAAGGGCATGTCCCAGACAGGGAAACCATGTTGGAAGATATTAAGTTGATGAAACAAAATAACATCAATGCCATAAGAATGAGCCATTACCCCCACGATCCATATTTATACACTTTGTGTGATGAGTATGGCATGTACGTAGTCGATGAAGCCAATATTGAAACACACGGCATGGGTGTAGAAAAGCAGGCAAGTTTAGATAAAACGAAACATCCTGCCTATTTACCAGAGTGGGCACCAGCGCATTTAGATAGAATAAAAAGAATGTTGGAACAGAACAAAAACCATACGTCAATCATTCTTTGGTCTATGGGTAACGAATGCGCCAACGGACCTGTTTTTTATGATGCTTATAAATGGCTGAAAGCGCGCGATAACACACGTTTTGTAATGTTTGAACAAGCCCATGAAGACATGAACACAGACATTGTTGCACCTATGTACCCAAGCATTAATAAAATGAAGGACTATGCGAATGGTAACGACCCACGCCCGTTTATTATGTGTGAGTACTCGCATGCCATGGGAAACAGTAATGGTAATTTTCAGGAATATTTTGACATTATAAGCACTAACAAAAAAATGCAAGGCGGTTTTATTTGGGATTGGGTAGACCAAGGCTTGAAAACCGAAACTGCAGACGGTCGCATGTTTTGGGCTTATGGTGGCGATTTAGGTGGCGAAAACTTACAACACGATCAAAATTTTTGTGCTAACGGATTGGTAACAGCAGACAGGATTCCACATCCGGGACTTTTTGAAGTGAAAAAAGTATATCAAGATATTCAGTTTGAGCAGAAAGAAAGTAATAGGCTCGTGGTTTCAAACCGTTTTAATTTCAGCAATTTAAACCAGTATAATTTCAAATGGATTTTAAAGGCTAATGGTAAAGTTGTTGAAGAAAAAACATTTCAAGTTTCAGCAAAACCAAATGAAAGTAAAGAAATTGCTTTAGAACTTCCTGTTTTGGAAAGTAACAAAGAATATTATCTAGAAGTTTATGCATTCACAAAAAATGCTACAAAAAGCATTCCTGAAAATCATGAAGTTGCCCGCGAGCAGTTTTCATTAGGAACCACAACTTATTTTGATTCAGAAGAAGCAAATGAAGGTGACATCGTATTCAAAATTGAAGACAAGGTGCTTTCTTTTTCTAACAACCTCGTTAATGGGGAATTTGATTTAGCTACGGGCAAATTAAAAAAGTATGCATCCGTTAAAAAGGGTTCTAAAACGATCTTAAACTTTCCAGAGCCTTATTTTTGGCGCGCACCAACCGATAACGATTATGGTAATAAAATGCCGGAACGTTTAGGCACATGGAAGAATGTCCATAAAAATATGAAGCTTGAAAATGTAACCGTTGGCAAGAAAACAAAGGAAGGCATTCCAATTAAGTCAGCGTTTCTTATTTCAGAATTACAGGTTCCTTATACCGTAGATTATGTAATTAAAAACAATGGCGCTATACAGGTGACTGCCCATATTGATATGGGTGCTAAGGAACTGCCTGAATTACCACGCTTTGGTATGCGAATGGTTGTCGATGGTCGTTTTGATAATTTAACCTATTACGGTCGTGGTCCATGGGAAAATTATTCCGATAGAAATACAGCCGCTTTTTTAGGAATATATAACGATGAGGTTGCTAATCAATTTACTTGGACGTACATTAGACCACAAGAAGCTGGTTATAAAACCGATGTACGGTGGTTGACTTTAACAGATAAAAATAACGATGGTTTGGAAATTATTGGGGAGCAGCCATTAGGTTTTAGTGCTTTGAATATGGCTACTGAAACCTTAGATGGAGGGGATACCAAATCGCAAACACATCCCACGGATATCATTGTGGAAAAAGATAAAGTATACCTGCATGTAGATTTAAAACAAAGAGGCGTAGGTGGCGATAACAGTTGGGGTGCTTATCCTCATAAACAGTATCGTTTGCATGACAAGACATATACCTATTCATACCAGATTAAATTAGTAGAATAAATTAAAATGATAAGAAAACTTAATTTAATTTCAGTGACATTTTTAATGTGCCTATGGTCATTTGCACAAAGTGAAGATGTTTCTATTGAAACAAGTAATAAGACTTTTGAAATAGTAAATCCAGATTATCAGTTGAGCCCTTATACAGGCATGACAAAACAACACTGGAAAGATGCGGCACTTTATCTTCTTGAGGGTGCTTTTGGGTATGTAAATAGTTTAGATGACCCGATGAAATTCCCTAAGCAACCCGGAAAAAGTTATCCGCATGATGAAAGGCGTGTTCCTACCGAAAAGCTGGAAGGTTTATGTAGAACGCTGTTTGTAGCAGCACCACTTTTAAAGGAAAACCCTAATTTAACAATAAACAAAATAAAAGTTGCCGACTATTACAGATATCAAATAGGAAAACTAATCGACCCAAAAAGCGAGTCCTACATTGTTCCTAGACCTAAAAATGGCGGACCAAGTCAAAATTTAGTAGAGTTTGGGGCATTAGCAGTGTCTCTGTTAATTAATCCAGAAGTCTTATGGGAACCGTTGCCGCAGCATCAAAAAGATGAATTAGCTAAAGCGATGTTGAGCTATGGCGATGGCCCTACGGTAGATTCAAACTGGAAGTTCTTTAACATTTTTGTATTAAGTTTTTTTAAGGATCAAGGTTATGATGTCAATGAAAAATTACTGGTAGAATATTTAGAAAAATCCTTAACGCACTACCGTGGACAAGGTTGGTATAACGATAGTCCAGCTTATGATTATTATAGCATGTGGGCATTTCAAATGTATGGTGCGATATGGTCTGAATATATTGGGAATAAATACTATCCGGAAATCGCTTCGAAATTCAAGGAAAATTTCAATGATTTAAAAGATAATTATCCCTATATGTTTAGCGAAAATGGGGAAATGATCATGTACGGACGAAGCATTAGTTATAGAATAGGAGCCATCATACCATTTCCATTAATGGGGTTGGAAACCGATTCAAATATAAATTATGGGTGGATGCGTAGAATTTCATCAGGTGTGATAAAACAATTTTTCACACATCCCGATTTTATGGAAGATCATGTGCCTACACTTGGTTTTTATGGTGCTTTTGAGCCAGCTGTTCAAGTTTATAGTTGTAGAGGAAGCGTGTATTGGATGGGAAAAGCTTTTTTAGGGTTGCTTATTCCAGATGATAACCCTTTCTGGACAGCCCCAGAAAACAATGGTGCTTGGGAAACCGAGTTTCAAAAGGATAAAGTTTATAATAAATACCAAGGCGCTTCAGAAATTTTAATTACCGATTACCCAAATATTGGTGCTTCCGAAATACGTGCTTGGTGTCATGAAAAAGTAGAAGACGATTGGCAAGGATTCAGGGCTACAGAAAATTATAATAGACTCTCATATAACAGTGCGTTTCCTTGGCAAGCCGATGGTGAAAACGGCGAAGTAGCCATGAATTATATGGTTAAAAACAAAGAAAATAAGTGGGAAGCCTTTAGATTGTTCACTTTTAAAAAGTTTGAAAACGGTATCTATTACAGAGATGTCGTTTTGGAAACCGATGAAAGTATTAAATTTAGTTTGGCGGATGTTCCTTTAGCGAATGGTATTTTAAGAGTTGATAAAAATAATAGCAATCATCCTATAGAGATGCGATTAGGACATTATGCGTTGCCTAAATTGAACAACGAAATGGTTGTCACCAAAAGAAATGTGAAAGGGTATGATATAACAATTATTGATAATGGTGCATACCAATTAGCCTTGGTGCCCTTGTTGGGATGGGATAAAACAGATGTTGTAAAAGCGAAAGGATTACACCCAGAAAGCGAGGAAAGCGCAGTGATTAATATCACTAGAAATGAGATTCTAAATGGAAAAAAATCACCTATTTATGCAACTTTAATGCTTTGGAAAAGGTCAGGAGAAACATGGACTAATAATGAATTACTCCCAGTCAAAAAAATGACAAGCGCAAATGATGGCACTGTTACTATGGAAATGAAAGGTGGTATAGAGAGAAATATCCAGTTTTAAATTGTGAATCGTGAATTCTGAAAACGTGAAAGGTGAAAGGTGAATCGATTAATGTGAATTGTTAATCGTGAATTGTGAAAAAGAATCGAGAAAAGGTCTAGGTGTCGTCATTAAAAAAAACATCTTTCTAACAATCTAACAATCTAACAATCTAACAATCTAACAATCTAACAATCTAACAATCTAACAATCTAACCAAGACCCAACACCTAATATCAATAAAAACATGAAATTACTAAGAATCTTTACCGTAGTTATAATGGCTATTGTATACCCACTCCAAAACCATTCGCAAACATTCGAATTTGACAACCCTATTGCTGAACAGCGTGCAGATCCTTGGGTACATAAAACAGATGATGGTATCTATTATTTAATAGCCACAGTTCCAGAATATGACCGTATTGTTATACGAAATGCCAATAGTATAAACGGTTTGAAAGAAGCTAAAGAAAAAGAAGTTTGGCATAAACACAAAACAGGCGTTATGGGGCATCACATTTGGGCTCCAGAACTACATAAAATAGACGGGATTTGGTATATTTATTTTGCTGCAGGAGAAGCCGAAAATATATGGAACATCAGAATGTGGGTACTATCCAATCCATCGGAAGACCCCATGAAAGGAGCATGGACAGAAGCAGGACAAATAAAAACCCAAAAAGAGTCTTTTTCATTAGACGCGACAACATTTGTACATAAAGAAAAGAGATACCTCATTTGGGCACAAAATGTAAGGGGTGGAAGTCATGGTACAGCCTTGGTACTATCTGAAATGAAAAACCCAACGACCCTTACAGGACCAGAAGTGATTTTGACAGAACCGGAATTTAGCTGGGAAAAAATGAAATATAATGTCAATGAAGGACCCGCAGTGATTATGAAAAACGAAAAAATATTTGTAACCTATTCAGCCAGTGCTACCAATCACAATTACTGTATGGGGTTGTTATGGATTGATGCAGAAGCGGATTTGTTGGATGCTTCCAATTGGCATAAATCTCCAGGACCTGTTTTTTATACAAATGAAGATTTAAAAAGATATGGACCTGGTCATAATTCATTCACCACAGATGAAGATGGGAAAACTACCGTCATGATTTACCATGCACGTGACTATAAGGAAATACAAGGACATGAATTATCCGATAAAAATCGTGCGACCCGGGCCCGTGTTGTAGAATGGACAGAAAAAGGGTATCCAGATTTTATGCAAAATACAACTGATTAATGTTAGAAGAAAGCTTAGTTTTAAGATATTGTGTATTTTATAGGCAGCTTTTGTTAATCAAGCTACTTTGTAGGAATAAAAAAAGATAAAAAAAGGGCTTCAATTTTTTGAAGCCCTTGTCATTACCGGTAGCGAGAGGGGGCACTAAAACATTAAGACTTCGCAAAATCCAATAAGGGTTGATACTCATTTACATCGGCTAGTTTTACGGCCTTTAGATATGTTTTACGAGTATCACCTGCTTCTGAGAGGTTATATGCACCCCAAGAAAAGGGTTCTTTATCGAATAGTTTTTCAATAATGATGTCGGCCATTAGCCTACTATGCCTTCCATTTCCATTAGGAAAACAGTGGATGCTCACCAAACGGTGTTTAAAGCGTATGGCTATTTCTTCAGGTGGATAGGTATTGTTTTCTATCCAAAATAAAGTGTCATCGCAAAGTATTTTAAGTTGCATTGGAATTAGGTGTTTATCAATCCCAATGTTTTTATCGGTTTTTCTAAATTGACCAGCCCAATCCCAAATATTGCCATACATGCGTTTATGTAAATCACAAATGAATTTTTCTGTCAATACCTGTTTGGGTTTAAATTTTTTACTGAACACCCACTGTAAAGCCTCTTCAATATTGAGTTGCTCGAACTCATCCAATTCACCTTTAGTGGAAATTGTTTCTATTAGTAGACCTTCTTTTTCTTCTTCTTCAATAGGTGTTTGCCCATCGATATATTCTAGGTTTAATCCCATAGCATTTTAGGCATTTCATTTTTGATAATAGCGGTACGCTCTTCTATGGCTTTTTTAAGACGCTGCTTTGAATTTTCCTGATCCTCGAGCTTCATAGTATTAGACGTTCTGGAAACGATGTGAATAGCTAATTCTTTAGCTTTTCGCTCTATCAAATCGTCTAATGTGCCATCTTTAGGGACGAAACCATACACTAATTGCATGTCGAGCGCATTAGCCGTGTCTTTTAGGGTTTTAAGGGTGATATTACCTTCTTTTTCCCTTTTCTCAATTTCCTGAACACTCTGCTTGGTAATGGACAATTTACCTGCTAACTGCTGTAAAGACATTCCCAAGGAAACCCTAACCGCTTTGAGCCAACCCGTTGGTGGTGGCGTTACTTGAGCAGCTACCGTAAATCCTTTTAATTTGCGGTCTAATTGTTCTAATTGTAATTTCTTTTTGTTCATAATTTAAGGATTTAAGCTGACATATTAAATACAAAAGTAAGTCTTTAGGCTGACAAAATCAAACTTTTAGTCAGCTTATAGGATGACTAAAATAAATATTAAGTAAGGTTACAAGCTGACGACATTTGTATTTATATATTTAAAGTACAATTAATAGATACTGAACCCAATTAAATGACCGGCAATTAAAAGCTGTCAAACGCATGTTAGATGAAGGACCAACAGGATTTGAAGGTGGTATGACCGCTAAAAAATACATGCGGATTACCCAAACATCTAAACCTACAGCAACAAGAGATTTACAAAAGCTCGTTGATTTAAACGTGCTTAAAGTTGAAGGTGATGGACGTAGCACTTCTTATCAGATTAATTTCTTAGATTAATCTAAAGAATTCTCCGCTATCGAAAGCGGAACGCTTGTAATAAACCATCATTTGTTGTACCCAAGCCATTTTTTAGGAATAAAAAAAGAGCTTCAATATCTTGAAGCCCTTGTTATTGCTTGTAGCGAGAGGGGGGCACGATCCCCCGACCTCCGGGTTATGAATCCGACGCTCTAACCAACTGAGCTACCTCGCCTAATTTAAGGCTGCAAATATAAAAACAATATTGTTGTCTGCAAACATTACTTGAGTAAATTATTATTAAAAATTATTACGGTACTTATTAATTAATGTATATATTGGGAACTTAAAATTTTCACAGTACTTATGGACGAAAAAATTAAATTTGAAATTGAATTTACGATACAGGCGTCACCTCAATTAATTTATCAATACATATCGACACCCTCTGGTTTATCGGAGTGGTTTTCAGATAATGTGAATTCTAGGGGTGAGTTATTTACTTTTATTTGGGATGATAGTGAAGAAAAAGCAAAATTGATAAGTAAAAAAACAGGCGAACGCATTAAATTTAAATGGTTGAATGATGAAGACGATCAAATCTCTTATTTTGAGATTAAAATTCAGGTAGATGAGATTACGAAAGATGTCTCGCTAATAGTCACGGATTTTGCCGAAGAAGATGAAGTTGAAGAATCTAAAATGCTTTGGGAAAATCAAATTTCCAGTTTAAAGCAAGTATTAGGGTCAGCTTAATTCCAAAACAATATATTTAAATTATATTTGTCCCGAATTTATTTCGGGACTTTTTTTATGACGAATTTTAACGGAACTTTTTTAGAACAAGAGCAATTATTATCAATCAATAATAGGGGGTATGCGTACGGAGATGCGCTTTTTGAAACTATAAAAGCGTCACATGGAAAATTATTTTTTTGGGAAGATCACTATTTTAGGCTCATGGCGTCTATGCGAATTATGCGTATGGAGATTCCAATGAATTTCACCATGGAATTTCTTGAAGAACAAATTAAAAACACATTAAAAGCGGCGAATTTAGACACGGCTTCGGCAAGAGTTAAATTGTCGGTTCATAGAAATGAAGGCGGTTTGTATTTACCAAATACCAATGCTATTAGTTTTATAATCACTGTAAAGCAAATCGAAGACGATTTTTATACATTTCAAGCTGGTTTTTATGAAGTAGATTTGTTTAAAGACTACTATGTGTCGCCTAGTTTATTGTCAACCTTAAAAACCAACAATAAAGCCCTTAATGTTGTCGGAAGTATTTATGCGAAAGAAAATAAACTGAATAATTGTTTTGTTTTAAACACCAACAAACATGTTATTGAAGCATTAAATGGTAATGTTTTTGTTATAAAGGGAAGTACTATTAAAACCCCACCTATTAGCGATGGTTGTTTAAAAGGCGTTATGCGTAAGCAGGTTATAGAGGTTTTAAAAACCTTACCAGAATATGAATTGGTTGAAGAATCGGTATCTCCTTTTGAGCTTCAAAAAGCCGATGAAATTTTTATAACAAATGTTGTTGTAGGTATTCAGCCCGTAACAAAGTACCGTAAGAAGTTATTTAATACAGAAGCATCAAAAACAATTCTGCAGAAATTAAATATAAAATTACGTTTAAGTTAATTATAGTTTGGGTTGTCGGGTGCGTTACTCCATATGCTGTACTCATCTCCAAACTCTAACATTTTTTCTTTCCAAAACGTTTCGTAATTTTTTTCAATGATACTGTTTTTATAAACATTCTCGGTAACTACCCACGAATTCAATTTTAATTCGTTTTCCAGTTGATTGGCATCCCATCCAGAATACCCTAAAAAGAATTTAATATCGTTTTCATTTATAATTTCTTTAGCAATAAGTTCTGCCACCATATTAAAATCACCTCCCCAATAAATATCTAAAGAAATTTCAATACTATTAGGAATTAAGTGTGGAACTTTATGAATAAAATATAAATTATCTTGTTCTACGGGGCCGCCGTTGTAAACCTTGAAAGTGGCTTCCACTTCAGGAACCAAATCGTTAATGGTATAATCTAAGGGTTTGTTTAAAATAAAACCTATAGATCCCTCAGAAGAATGGTCTGCTAATAAGATAATGGACCGGCTAAAAGAGATATCTCCAAAAATGGTAGGCTCGGCGATTAACAAATTACCTTTTTTTGGTGTTGTTGTTACCATATTATATAGGAATTAGTAACTAAATTTAACATTTATTTATTAAAAAAACAACTGTTTTTATGAAATAAAGAAAAAATGCCTCCAAATTTTGGAGGCATTTCTTTTATAAAAGACGTAAATAATTAGTTTACAGCGTTTGATAAATCTGCTCCAGCTTTAAACTTTACAACTTTTTTAGCTTTAATTTTGATAGTAGCTCCAGTTTGTGGGTTTCTACCTTCTCTGGCAGCTCTTTTAGAAACTGACCAAGATCCAAATCCTACTAAAGAAACACGGTTGCCTTTTTGTAAAGCACCTTCAATTTCAATAAGTGCGCATTCTAATGCCTTTTTTGCAGCAGCTTTAGTAATTCCGGCATGTTCTGCCATTGCATCGATTAAATCTGTTTTGTTCATAATGTAATATTTAATTATTAATAAATTGGTTAAACATTTTGTTAAATCCTATTACAAATTTATACGGATTATGCAACCACGCAAGTAATAGCAAGGGAAATACGTAGTATTGTTGATAAATTAGTGCTTTTGTTAATAAAGAACCCGTGTTTTATCGATGAAATTAGGTTATATCAATGATAATAGGGGCTTAGCACATTTTTGCATCGGCTTCAAAATTATAACCGTTTAAAAGTGATTTTGTATCCATAGTACGTTTACCAGGGAGTTTAATTTCCTTAATAATGATATATCCTTTTGATACGGCAACCTTTAATTCGTTTTTTGTTGAAATGATGGTTCCAATACTATAGTTATGTGATGCAGATTCTTTATCTGCTGCATAAATTTTTATGTCTAATGTATCATCTCCATTAATTAAGGTACACCATGCAGCTGGGTAAGGACTTAAACCTCGAATTAAATTGTAAATATTTTCTAACGAATCGTTCCAATCAATTTTACAATTATCTCTATCTAGTTTATATGCGGTTTTAATGTCAGATGATTCTGTTTGCGGAATGGTTTTAACCGAATCTTGCTGTATTAATTCCACAGTTTTTAAAACCAATTCGCTACCAATATGCATTAATTTATCGTGTAAGCTACCTGCATTTTCTTCTGGGTTTATAGCAATAGAATCTTGAAGAATCATATCGCCAGTATCAATTTTTTCGTCAATAAAAAAGGTTGAAACACCTGTTTTTGTTTCACCATTAATAATAGCCCAATTAATGGGCGCGGCACCTCGGTAGTTTGGTAATAATGAAGCGTGCAAATTAAAAGTACCATATTTAGGCATTTGCCAAACAACTTTTGGTAACATTCTAAATGCCACTACAATTTGTAGATTGGCGTTGAGTTGCGTTAGCTCATTTAAAAAATCCGCACTTTTTAAATTGGTTGGTTGCAAAACGGTTAGATTTTGAGATACAGCATATTGTTTTACGGCACTTTCGTTTAATTTCTGTCCGCGTCCTGCTGGTTTATCGGGTGCGGTAATAACACCTACAATATTATAGTTATTCTTGACTAAAGTTTTTAACGTGGTTACTGCAAAATCTGGCGTACCCATAAATACGATTCTTAAATCTTTCATAAATGGCTTAATTTATATGTGTTTGTTGGTGTTATTGATATGATATCGTGTTCTAAAAGTAATTTTAAAACGCTTTTTAATTCGGTTTCAGTACAATTTAAAGCAGCAATCATGTTTCTTGACGATTGGTCGCCGGTTTCCAACAATTCTATAATACGTTTTTTAATGACATTGGCGTCTTGCGGTTTTACCGTTTTTTTAGTACTTGTACAAACCGAACATATCCCACAGGGTTTGGCATCTTTCTCGCCAAAGTAGGCAAGTAGTTGTATGCTTTTACATACTGAATCATTTTCAACATACGCAAGCATAGACTTAACCTGTTGCTGTTTTAATTCGTTTTGTTGTTCGATGATGGCTGCAATCCGATTGATGGTTTTGTCATCTTCACGCGGTTCAATAAAAGTAACTTGTGCATCGGTTTTTGCTAAATGTAAATTTATAACTTCATCACTTTCTAACTTTTGAAGAACCTGAGTTACCATGTTTTCTGTTGTTGAAGCTTTTTCAGCAATTTTGGATAAATCAATTTTGCTGTCATGGTCAAAAATACCACCATACATACGAAGCATCGATTTTACTATTAAATTGAAATTAGTATGATTTTCTAAATAACTAAAAAGTGTAGAACTTGATATGATAAATTGCACCGAAACCTTATTTTTAAATTGTTTTGATAAGGTGATAACACTATTTCTGTCTAATAAAAGTAACGCATTATATGCTAAAATGGTACTAAAACTATAGGTTTTACAAAAGGAATTAAAATCGAAATCAAAAGTTTCGTATTCGCCTTCACCATACGATATTTGAAAATAGCTACACAGTTTCCTATAGACTTGTTTCACATAATCAACTGTTGGTAATACGTTTAAAAACTGATTTTTTACCAAAACTTCGTCGCTATTATTCTTCAAAATAACTGCAAAAGCCTTGTCGCCATTGCGACCCACACGTCCTGCTTCTTGAAAATAACTTTCAATGCTTTCGGGTAAGTTTAAATGGATTACCGTTTTAACGTCAGGTTTATCTATACCCATTCCAAAGGCGTTGGTAGCAACCATGACCTGTTTTTTATTTTGCACCCAGAGTGCCATGTTTGTGTCTTTTTCGGCATTTGTTAAACCACCATGATAATGGGTAGCTGATATGTTTTTTGAATTTAAAAACGTGCTAACATCTAAAGTTAATTTTCTGTTTCGAACGTAAATAATGGAGGATTCCTTATATTTTTTTAAAATGGTTTCTATGCGATAATATTTATCGTTTTCATGATACACCATATAGCCCAAATTGGGTCTGGAAAACGATTGTTTAAATATTTTGGGTTGAATAAAATCGAGTTCTTTTATAATATCATTGACGACTTCGGGAGTTGCCGATGCTGTTAAAGCCACCACATTAACCGAAGGTTGTAATTGGCGTAATAGTGCGATGTTTTTATATGCCGGTCTAAAATCACTGCCCCATTGTGAAATACAATGCGCTTCATCTACAGCTATTAAATTGACGTTCATTTGCCTAATACGTTCTTGCACAAGTTCTTGTTGTAAACGTTCAGGCGATAGGTACAAAAACTTATAGTTACCATAAATACAATTATCTAAAAGTGTATCTAACTGACTGTAAGTAATGCCACTTGTAAGCGCCATAGCTTTTATGCCTTTATCATTAAGTTGCTGTACTTGGTCTTTCATTAAGGCTATTAAAGGCGAAATAACCACACAAATACCTGCTTTTACTAAAGCAGGAATTTGAAAACATAACGATTTTCCGCCACCGGTTGGTAACAGTACAAACGTATCTTCCCCTTCAATTACGGCATTTATAATAGCTTCTTGTTCGGGACGGAATTCGGTAAAATTCCAATAGCGTTCTAATATGTTTATAGGTTGTTCCATTTATAGCTTTAACACTTTTAAAATGTAATCGGTTCGGTCTGCTATGGTGCCAAAAGGGACATCTATTAAACTGTAATTGAACTGTTGGTAGGTATTTAGTAAATGGTCGTGAATTTCCAAGGCTTGTTCAAAGCTTTCGTAGCGCTCATTATCGCTAGTATAAATAGTTTCCCAAGGCTTTAAAACAAAAACAGTATCGTACACTGCATTTTTACAGGCATCTACAAACGACTGTGGATAGGTGTTGCCAATATAATTCATATATGCCAGTACATCTGGAAGGCCTCTGTCAAAAAAAATAACATCTGATTGTAATGTGTTGGCTTCTTCAAATTGTTGTTGCCTGCCTTTTAAGAGCAGTTCGCTGAATAGTAAAGGGTTGGTTAAAAACAACTGGTCAATGCCTTTTTTTTTGGCATCTAAGGTTACCTGACGCGAAATTTCTTCAAGACAGGTGTAACCATGTTTGGTCAATTTGTTTATTAAAGTCGATTTTCCTGTGCCTGGGCCACCTGTTATTACAATCTTTCTTGTGTTCAAAAGTGAAAATTTAGCTGTAAAATTAAGAATTAAGAATTAAGAATTAACAATTAAGAATTAACAATTAGCAATTGTACGTTGATGATTCAAATTCAGAATTCAGGATTATGGATTACGAATATGGAATTTCAGAATCTAGAACCTACACTCTACAAACCCAGAACCCAGAACCTTTGAACAACTCACGACCTACGTTTACGATTCACCTTTTGACATTTCACGCTTCTCGATTCCCATTTCACGTTAGGGATTGCACTGGAAAGCCCACAGCGAGGTACGAGCGAGGACTTGTAGGGAAAAGCCCGACCCGACGCAGGAGGGGAACGCCCAAATTTTAATAGTGTTTATTTTTATAATGTGCCTACTAAACGTATATTTGCAGTATATAAAAGCATTATGGGTACATCTCCAAATTCGGATGAATTTTACGAAAAATTAAAAGCACAGTTATACGACACAACTAGTTGGCCATCGGAATATTTATATAAGTTTATTGTAAAATCGGATGTAGCTGATATCGCTAAGATAGAAGCAATATTTGATAACATGGGAGCTGTGATACAAACTACCGAATCGAAGAAAGGTAATTACACGAGCATTTCCATAAATATTTTGTTGAGGAATCCAGATGCTGTTATAGAAAAGTATAAAGAAGTTGCAGAAAAAGTAGAAGGCGTAATAAGTCTTTAGTTTTTTTTTGTATTTTGCACAAGCATAACCACTACATGCAGTTAACACATAACTCTACACAAATTATTTTGACAATAGACGAATTAGAATACAACACAGAGCGTGAACATTTAATCATACCCGAATACGGACGCCACATGCAGAAAATGATTAATTACGCTAAAACCCGTGAAACCAAGGAAGAACGTAATAAAGTTGCTAGAGCCATTATTTCGGTAATGGGCAATATGCAGCCCCATTTAAGGGATGTTCCGGATTTTCAGCATAAACTTTGGGATCAGCTATTTATAATGGCTAATTTTGAATTGGATGTTGATTCCGATTATCCAAAACCAACAAAAGAACTTCTAGAGGAACGCCCAGAGCCTTTAAAGTACCCACAAAATTTTCCTAAATACCGTTTTTACGGAAATAATATTAAAACCATGATTGACGTTGCCAATACATGGGAAGATGGCGAACTTAAAGAAGCTTTGACCTATACTATTGCCAACCACATGAAAAAGTGTTTTTTAAATTGGAATAAGGACACGGTTGAAGATGATGTGATTTACGATCATTTATACGAGCTTTCTGGTGGTAAAATAAATTTAAAAAATTCGGAAGAAGACCTATCAGACGCTACTAGTTTAATGCGAACCAAAACAAAGTTTGCAAGCAATAATAGCAGTAGTAAAAAAGGAGGTCATCATAAAAAAAACACTTCTACTCACAAAAGAAAACGCTTCTAAGAATATATGGGAACATTTAAAATTGAAGGTGGACACCAATTAAAAGGTAGTATACAACCACAAGGTGCAAAAAACGAAGCGCTACAAATTTTATGTGCGGTTTTATTAACCCCAGAGTTGGTTACTATTCATAATATCCCGGATATTGTTGATGTTAATAAACTTATTAACTTATTAAGAAAACTAGGTGTTAAAATTGAAAAATTAGCACATGGTACCTGTACCTTTCAAGCCGACGAGGTTAATTTAAAGTACTTAGAATCGGATGAATTCAAGATTGACGGTCGTGGTTTACGAGGATCAATCATGATTGTTGGTCCATTATTGGCGCGCTTTGGAAGAGGTTACATCCCTAAACCAGGAGGTGATAAAATTGGTCGACGTAGATTAGATACCCATTTTGAAGGTCTTATTAATTTAGGTGCCAAATTTAGATATAGTAAAGAAGAACAGTTTTATGGTGTTGAAGCTGAAAGGCTAAAAGGCGCTTATATGCTTTTAGAAGAAGCTTCGGTTACAGGAACTGCCAATATAGTCATGGCTGCGGTGCTAGCTGAAGGTCGCACTACTATTTATAACGCTGCGTGCGAACCCTATTTGCAACAATTGTGTAAAATGCTGAACCGTATGGGCGCTAAAATTAGTGGCGTAGGTTCTAATTTATTAATCATTGATGGCGTTGATAATTTAGGTGGTACCGAACATACCATGTTGCCCGATATGATTGAAATTGGTAGCTGGATTGGACTTGCTGCTATGACCAAAAGCGAACTGACTATTACCAATGTATCTTGGAACGATTTAGGCGTTATACCAGCGGTTTTTAGGAAATTAGGTATAACGGTTGAGAAGCGTGGTGACGATATTCATATTCCAGCACATACCGATGGTTATGAAATACAGAGTTTTATCGACGGTTCTATTTTAACAATTTCTGACGCGCCTTGGCCAGGGTTTACACCCGATTTATTAAGTATTATTCTGGTAGTGGCAACACAAGCCCGAGGTAGTGTGCTTATTCACCAAAAAATGTTTGAAAGCCGTTTGTTTTTTGTGGATAAATTGATTGATATGGGTGCTAAAATTATTTTGTGCGACCCACACCGTGCTACCGTAATTGGACATGATTTTAAATCGACTTTAAAAGCAACGAACATGACATCTCCAGATATTCGTGCCGGTGTATCGTTACTTATTGCAGCTTTATCTGCAAAAGGAACATCTACCATTCAAAATATAGAACAGATTGATAGAGGTTACGAACGTATCGATGAACGTTTACGTGCTATCGGAGCTAAGATTGAACGTATAGCGTAGTTTTTAGTTTTTGTAGAAGTAAATTTGCGGTTGGCTTATTGTTGTGATATGAATCTATTTGAATGATTTATATTCATCATTTAGAAATATTAGTTTTTTTCTACTATAATACGTGATTATAATTAATTCTTAAAGGTTGTTTTTTATTTCAATACGATACAAGAATCTTTTTTAGTTGATTAATATCATATTTTATGTGTTTTGCAAAGTATAATTTTGAAAATAACGTTTACCGTTAATTTAAAATTATAACATGGCATTAAAAAAATCAAAAACAGTAAGATTATTTGGAGCTGGTGGACATTCTCAGATCATAAAGCTAGTTTTACAGGAAAATAATCATAAAGTATCAGATGTTTTTGATGATAAACCAGAAAATTGCCATTCTTTTTTTAAGAGTATCACCGTAGGAAACCGAAGTAATTATGACGCATTAAGTGCTGAGGGAGACCCTTTTATTATTGGAATAGGAGATAATTTTCAACGGGCTGAAGTAGCAAGGTTTTTAAAAAGTGATTTTGAAACAGCCATTCATAAATCGGCTATCATAGGCAACAAGGTTATTATTGGTAAGGGAACCGTTATATATGCTGGAGCTGTTATAGGACTAAATTCAATAATAGGAAAACATGTAATAATTAATACATCAGCTAATGTGGGTATTGATAATAAATTAGAAGATTTTGTTCATATTTCTCCAATGGCAGCCTTATGTGAATCGGTCGAAATTGGTGAAGGCTCACATATTGGCGCAGGGGCTATTGTAATGCCAAAAATAAAAATTGGTAAATGGTGTACCATAGGTGCTGGTACAGTTGTTACAAAGGATGTTAAAGACCATTGTGTGGTTGTGGGCAATCCTGAAAGAACTATTAGGTCTAATAAATTTAACTTCCCAAATAAAAAACTAACTAACTAACTAACTTAAAGCTGCCTTATAAACCTGTAAGCAGCGTTCTCTGGCAAATGTATGATCAACAATAGGCGTGGGGTAAGCTAACTCTTGAAAGTCGGGACACCATTGTTTTATGTACTCTAGGTTTTTATCAAACTTTTCTATTTGTGTGGTTGGGTTAAAAATCCTGAAATATGGCGCAGCATCTACGCCACAACCAGCTACCCATTGCCAGTTACCAATATTGCTCGCCATGTCATAATCATGTAGTTTTTCAGCAAAATAGGCTTCACCCCAACGCCAATCAACAAGTAAATGTTTGCATAAAAAACTGCCCACTAGCATGCGTACACGGTTGTGCATAAACCCCGTTTGGTTAAGTTGGCGCATGCCGGCATCTACCAACGGATATCCTGTTTTACCTTCACACCATAGTTCAAATTCAGTTTTATTGTTGCGCCATTCAATACGGTCGTATTGCGGTTTAAAGCTTTGTGTTACCGTATGTGGAAAATGCCATAAAATTTGCATAAAAAACTCACGCCATATCAATTCTTGCCAAAAAATTTCGTTGGTTTCTGCAATGGCTTTAGCTACCATTTTTCTAATGCTTACGGTGCCAAAACGCAAATGCGGACCCAGTTTAGATGTAGCATCTTGAGCTGGAAAGTTTCGCATAGCTTCATAGTTTTGTATCAACTCAGAATCGACATGATATGGTTGCACTTTTTGATTGGATACTTCAAAACCCATATCAGATAAATTGACATTAGCTAAATCTGTTATTTGTACAAAGTTTTGAAGTAAAGTTTCTGATGGATAATGTTTAAAGGTTGACGTTTTAAATTTTTCTTTCCAAGCTTTCATGAATGGCGTATAAACCATATAAGGTAGGCCATTACTCTTTGTTATTTCATTTTTTTCAAAAACAACTTGATCTTTATAACTATGAAAAGCAATGTTTTGGTCTTTTAGAAATTGACCAATTTCTGTATCACGTTTTAAAGCATAAGGTTCGTAATCATGATTGGTGAAAACCGTATCAATGTTATAATCTTGTAGGAGCTGTTTATAGATTTTCAAAGGGTTTCCAAAATACATAGCCAAACTGCTACTGTATTTAGTTTGAAGTGTTTTATTTATATTTTGAAGTGTTTGATGAATGAATGTTACTCTAGCATCATCTTTTGGAAGTTTCTTTAAAATCTCTGTATCAAAAATAAAGATAGGAAGCACGGGACGGTTTCCGCTTAAAGCTTCAAATAACCCATGGTTATCATCCAGTCGTAAATCACGACGAAACCAAAATATGTTAATTGTTTGTTTCATTAAACACCGTTATGTAAACACCAAATAATTCTTCTAACTTTCTAGTTCTGTAATTAAAGATTTCTTCCAATTTTGGTTTAACTAAAATAGGGTGTACTAGCTGACCAAGAAATCCAAAAGGCACTTTGTAATCTATAATATCTTCCATTTCTCCACCGCCTTCAATTTCCTTTATAAAATGTTTGTGATGCCAAAGTGCGTAGAGGCCAAAACGTTGCTCGTCTACAAAATAATGTTTATCTCTAACATGTGTAATTTCAGTGACCCATGTTGTTTTAATCCTTAAAACCGGGGTTACAATATACTGAATGATTTGTTCTGGATACATGGGTTTGTCTGCTCCCGACACCATATGAAAGCCCATGTAATCGGGCGTAATGGTTTTTAGGTTTTCGGGGTTTGATAAAAAATCCCAAGCTTGTTCGATAGAAATTGGTAGATTTTGCTTTTTGTGAAATGTGTAGATTTTCATAGATGTTTAAGCGAGTTCTTAATTATACACTAAAATATATGCATTAAGTGAGGTCGCAATACATAACCAAATCAAGTAAGGCAAAATCAGTAAACGTTTGGCTTTTAAATAGGTTTTAAAATTGAAAAAGAATATACCGACCACAATAGTTAGTATCGCAATGATTGCCAAACCCAATCCTACCAAATGCTGGTTGAAAAATGCGTAGTTCCAACTCACGTTGAGTAACCATTGTATCACAAATAAACCAATGACTCGCTGCGTTGGTTGTTTGAGATACAAATAGCTCATAAAAAATGAAAAACATAGCATGATGGTTGTCCAAGCAGCACCAAAAACCCAACCTGATGGCGTCCATGGTGCTTTGTTTAAATTAATATACCAATCAGTTTGTGGGCCATTATTCATGAGCCAACTTCCCAATGCTAAGGCACCAAAATTGAGAACTAAAAAGAAGACGAGCGTTTTGGTAAATTTCATTTCGTTGATTGAATGGCTTCTGGCTTATTTTAAATGATTCGTGATTTTAGAACTTAAAGGCGTTGTTGCTGATAAATAGTAATCTACATAATTGCCTTTTTCGTCTACTAAGTACTTTTGAAAATTCCATTTCACAGAGGTATCTTGGTTGCCATTTAGTGATTTTTGAGTCAGCCAAGCGTACAATGGATGTTGGTTGCTGCCTTTAACATCTACTTTTTCAGTGATTAAAAAAGTAACACCATAATTTTTTTGGCAAAACGATTTGATGGTTTCTGAACTTCCTGGTTCTTGACCGCCAAACTGATTACACGGTACACCAATAATCATTAATTTATCTTTATAGGTATCATAAAGTTTCTGTAATCCTTCATATTGTCCAGTAAAACCACATTCAGAAGCGACATTGACAAACAGAATTTTTTTGCCTTTATAATCTGATAATTGAATAGGTTGACCGTCAATATCATTGATAGCAATATCGAATAAGGGTTTGGTTGGCGCCATTTGCGCCGACGATTTAGTGAAAAATGATAAAATGAAACACATAGCTACGATTTTTAAAAGAGTCATAATTGAAAATGTTTAGATTTTAAAGATACTAATATCACAGCCATTTGTATTGGTGGATTTTATAAAAAGTTGTAAAAACGATGTATGATTTAATTTCATTTAATTGATATACAGAATTATAAGTTTTTAAAGTTGTTTATTTCTATATCTTTAGCTTTTAAATCGAACATTAAATTATACAAGCCAAAAAAAGTTCGATTCATGTAAATGAAATGTTTAGAGCCACGATTACCATTCATTTTACGCAGTTCGGTATTTTTTGAGTAACGCTGCCCCAAGTCTGTTATTTTTCCAAAGAAATCGGCATCTGAAAAATCAAAAGTATCTGCATGAAATGGTTGTGTAAACAAACTTAATAGTTCGTGAAACATGCCTGTAAAAAAATCAAGTTCTTCTTTCGAATCATTGCTTTTTAAAATTTCAAGTTCATATAATTTAGTTAGAAAATAAGCTTTATTAGATATATTTTCAGGTTTAGCCAATTCAAAATAAGGAATATAAAAATCGTCTGGAATGGTTTTCATGCAACCAAAATCCAGAGCTATAAGTTCGACTCTTTTAGAAACTAAAAAATTACCCGGATGCGGGTCTGCATGTACTTTTCGTAGGTTATGTATTTGAAACATGTAAAAATCCCATAGAGCTTGACCTAATGTATTAGCAGCCTCTTGGTTTTTATTACGAGCTGTAAATTCCGATAAATGCTCACCTTCCATGAAATCCATGGTAATAATTCTTTCGGAAGATAATTCTTCATAATATTGAGGAAACAAAAGGTTTGGAATGAGAGCGCACGCCAACGCAATTTCCTTGCTTTGTTGTACTTCCAAAATATAATTTGTTTCCTCAATTAATTTTCCCTCAATTTCTTTAAAATATTTATCTGAATCTTTCCCTTTAATATTAAACATTTTCATAGCAATTGGCTTAACCAGAGCCAAATCAGAAGCAATACTTTGTGCAATACCAGGATATTGTATTTTTATGGCAAGTTTTTTACCGTTTTTTTCGGCAACATGTACTTGTCCAATACTTGCGGCATTTACAGATGTAGAGTTGAAGGAATCATATAATTCATGTGGTAATTTGCCAAAATAGTTTTTAAATGTTTTTAAGACCAATGCCGGTGATAGAGGTGGCACCGAAAATTGTGACAACGAAAACTTTTCAACATAAGCCTGTGGCAAAATGCTTTTTTCCATACTTAGCATTTGTGCAACTTTTAAGGCACTTCCTTTAAGCTGTTTTAAGCTGTCGTAAATATCTTCAGCATTATTTTCGTTTAGTGTAGCTCTGGCTTGATCTTCAGTTTTTGTTAGCTTGTCTCCATAATACTTTAAATAATTTACGCCAACTTTTGCACCAGTGGTAACTAGTTTGGAAGCGCGTTGTATTTTAGATACCGGAATAGAATCTATTGTTTTCATCTATTTATATTTATTGTTTTGATCAGAAGGAACACCCTTTATAATCATTTTTTTGTGAGTGAATGTTTAGTTCATGTGCATTTTTTCTTTGAAAATGAATTTCCCAAAGTCAATTATGCTCTCTAAGGGAGCAATGTTTAATAGATCAAAACTGGTATTTATAGATTTTTCAATAAAAATGTCGGTCTTTTCAAAAGAGGTTGATGTATCGTCTATCCAAAATTTAATAGTAAGAAGTAACTGTATCCAAGCCGATTCTTGCAAAGCACGGTTTTTAATTTTTATGAGCTGTTCTTGTTCTATGGTGATGGCTTCAATATTTAAATTGTTTATAAAATGAATGAAACTCTTTTTTAATTCTGATAAAAGTGAAAGGCTTTTTAGACTGTTTTTATGTTGATGAAGCGCATAAACAACATAGCTTCTATTAGCCGTTAAATTCTCGAAAAATGTAAAATAGAAACTTAATAGTTTGTTTCGGGGATCAAATGATTTAAACGCTTCATCTTTTTCTAAAATAGCCAGTGTGTTTTCAAAAAAAGCATTAAAAATATGCTTTTCTATGGCATCAAATGATCCGAAAAATTCATAAAATTTTGCTTCTTCAAAGTCGTTGGTTTTTGCAAACGTATATACCGATTTTGGTTTCTCGCCATGCTCTAAGACATCATTCATATAAGTTGATACGATGTCTGTTTTTGAAATTAGTTTCTTTTTCGCCATGATTTCTAATTGTTTGTCAAAGATATGTAATGTTTAACAAATATTTAAAAAAGTTAAACAAAATTATTAAAAATAAACAGATTATTAACATGGCCACTAAAAGGGTATATATTTAATTTAAGCTTTTGTTAACATTTTAGGAAATTGTATTGACTAATTTTATAAAAACTATTAAAATCTAAAATAATATAAGAGATGAAAAAATTACTATTAATTTTACTAGCAATAACAGCTGCTTTTTCTGTTAATGCGCAAATTACAACCCCTCAACCAAGTCCGTTTAGTAAACTGGAACAAAAGGTAGGATTAACCGATATAACTTTAGAATACTCAAGACCATCTATGAGAGGTCGGGTTATTTTTGGTGGTTTAGAGCCTTACGGAGAGCTTTGGCGTTTGGGTGCCAATGCTAATACGAAGATTACTTTTAGTACTGATGTAACCATTGGAGGCAATGAGGTAAAGGCAGGTACTTATGCTATTTTTGCAACTCCAAACGAAACGTCTTGGAATGTGGTGTTTTATAATGATGCATCAAATTGGGGTACCCCACAAAAATGGGACGACTCTAAAGTCGTTGCTATGGTAACTGCAGAAGTTTACCCAATGCCTGTTAAAATTGAAACGTTTACCATGACTTTTGATGATTTAACCAATAGTTCTGCTGTTTTGGGTATGCTTTGGGAAAGTGTTTATGTAGGTGTAAAAATTGAAGTGCCAACAGATGAAATGGTTATGGCCAGTATTAATGAAGCGATGAACGGTACACCAGCTGCTAATGATTATTTTGCTGCTGCCGTTTATTATTTACAAGAAGGAAAAGATATTAACCAAGCAAAAACCTGGATTGATAAGGCCATCTCAATGGCAGGAGATAAAGCTCCTTTTTGGCAGTTGAGACAACAGTCGTTAATTTATGCGAAATCGGGTGATAAAAAAGGTGCTATTGCCGCTGCTAAAAAATCGCTAGCTGCTGCAGAAGCTGAGGGTAATGCCGATTATGTTAAAATGAATAAAGACTCGCTTAAAGAGTGGGGAGCTAAATAGATTAGATGGTTAGAACGCTTCGCTTTTAGCTATTTAGACTTTTAGAGTGGCTCGTTTAAACTAAAAAACCTAATAGGATATTTAATCTTGTTAGGTTTTTTGTTTATTGCCTTGCTCTAATCGTTTTCGTCTAAAAAGAAAATATCTTCAACAGGTACTTTAAAAAGTTTCGCTATTTTAAGGGATAATACTGTTGACGGCACATATTTGTTCTTTTCCATAGCGTTGATAGTCTGTCTACTTACACCTATTTTTTCTGCTAAATCTGCTTGCGTCATATCATGAATGGCTCGCTGTACTTTTATATTATTCTTCATCACTTATGGATTTATGTTTTAGGAAGTTAAAACGAGTAATGAAAAACAAAAGAGGTGTAAACATATTAAAAACAAGAATATGGAAAAATGTGAAATTGTAAATAAATATAATGGTTAAGATTAAAATTACATAGTTAAAAATAATCGCCCAAACTAAGGAATCTTTTCGAAGCTTGTAGATAAATTCATCTTCAACTTTTTCTTTGGTAAAACCAACCAAAAGCCCTCCTATAATAATAGCTAGAGATACAAGTTCATCAATGATACTGTTTTCTATAATTTTGAATAGTTTTTTATTACTATCAAAAATTTGATCATCATTAAATATAGATAATACATTAATAGTTAGTAGGTCTGATTCATAATCGGTAATCCAAATGTAAAGCCCAAATAAGCAACCCAGCAAAAAGATAACCCATCCTATAAATTTATACCGATGGGGCAATAAATAATTTGTTTTCATAACTGTTCGTTTTTAAATTGATTTATGTGATTGATAAATCAAAAGTAAAACAAAACAATCTAAAAGACAAATATTTTTTACATTTTGTAACATTTATTTAACTTTATGTATGATAAAGATAATAGAATTTGGTATTAATTTTTTAAATCTTTTATTAGCCCTAAAGCAAAATAGCTAATAACTGCTATAGCTAATAAAATACAAATCCACATGAACGTGTTGGTTTGCCAAAATGATTTACTATTTATTGAAGATTCATTTTTAGTATTTATTTTACGGAAATCAGTAATAATTGCTTGAGGTAACCCTGAATTAAAATTGGAGTTAAAATTAACCAAATCATATACTGGTTTATGCAATGTGGTGTCAATAATAGCTTCATAAGTTTCGCTATGTTGCAAATTGCAAATGACATAAAGTGGTTTTTGGAAAAACTTAATCTGTTTGATATTTAGTGGTGGATTATCGTTGTTTTCAATTTCAATTATAATTTCTTTTTCAAAAACATAAGGTAATTCAAAGATATTTTGAGTACCAGAATGCAGTTCAAAATTAAACACATGATCCTGATAGTTCTCTGTTCTTTTTTTGATGGTTCTAGTTTTATTTACCAGAATTTTTGCTTCGCGTAAAAAAACATCATTTTCAATATCAAAAGCCATACTTTCAATATGTTGTGGCGTGTTGAAAGTAACAGTCAACTGAGTGGTTTTGTTCTCTTTATTGGTACTGTTTTTTATTTTGAAATCGGTAATTTCTATTTGAGGTGCAGTGGCATACAAATGATTATAAAGACCAATATTTAAAATTTGAAGCGGTAATGATTTTTTGTTGCTAAATTCAAATTTTATGAAAGCATAATCATTTAAAGGAAATGAAAAATTTTGTTCAACAGTTGTTTTTTCTGCTTCATTCAAGCCATAAAACATTTGATTTGTTGATAGTCCATACCATTCCTTTTTATCATTGCTACCACTTATGCTGTAGTTTTTTTTAACTTTTGTATTGGCAATTTTAAACGTAAAATGATTTAGTTTTAGCTTATTTTTATTCTCTATTATAATGGAAGAAACAGAGTCTTTTGCATTATTTACAGCTTCAAAATGAAATGGCATATATGAAGATTGCATTGTGCTTTCATCGTTTAGCAATATATAAGGCACTTCCTTTTTTTTACTGTCTAATATTCTAAAATAATTGATGTTTGATAAACTGGCTGAACGAACTTCTGGTGATAGCAATATTTTATGAAATCCATTTTGTTTTATTTCGGAAACAGTTCCTTTAAAGTTTTGGGAAACTATGGTTGCCGTTGATAGCAGTAAGAATATGTTAAGAAGCTGTTTATACATTGGCATTGTGGTTTTTAGGAGCATCAGCATCAACGACTAGTTTTTTAATTTTTTGATATACAAATGAAATGACCAAAATAAGTATGCCCAAAAGTATAAAGGCAATGATTTTTCCTGTTTCGGATACATTATTAATATCATAAACAAAGAGTTTTATTATAGTAATTCCTAAAAGTGAAAGCGCAATAATTCGTAAGTGTTTCCATTGTCTTCTTATTCCAATAATCAGAAATATGAACGATAAAATACCCCACAAAATAGGATAGCCTATTTTTATAACTTGTCGTTTTACAGAATAAAATTCATTATTTATAAAATCCATTCGGCCATAGCGTGTAGATTTAGAATAGATGGTGTTAAGTTCGTTTACATCTACCAATTGTGGAGTGAGTTTTAAACTATGAATAACAATTTCGCTACTAAAAACATAAACAATGGCAAAAGCAAATGCCCAAAGTGCCATTTTTGAACTTAAGAAGTTAAAAACAGGGGGTTCTTTAGAATTTTTTACCAAACAAATCCCAAAATAAACTAAACATGCAAGCAGGATGTAATGGCCTATAAAAGCATAATTGTAATTTAAAGTCAAATTATAATTTGCTGTCATTTCGTTTAAAGTAAGCTTGTAGAATAACAAAATGTAAAGTGCCATATTGACGATGGCGAGTAGTAAAGCACCTTTGGTAAAGAGGGTGTTTTTATTTTTTAAAGCAACGTATAATAATATAGCACTAAAGACAAAATGATAAACAACCGCAAAAGAAAGGGCGGATGGTTGGTTGGCAATATATTGATTGGATTGGTAGCTAATTTCAATAATCCCTACTAAATAACCAATACCAATAGTTGCAATTAACAGAAGCTTTTTGTAATAAGAGAGATCCAAATTGAACCCTAACATCTTAAAACTTATATTTTCCCCTTTAATAATATAATAGGTGGAAATTAGTGCTGCCAAAACAACGATGCCCGTAATAAATATAGGGTTTAAAATGATTGATAAAGAATCTCCATGACTGCTCATATATTTTTGCCCCCAATCAATTACCAGACTGATTATGCTTAAAAACTGAACTATAATAGCACCCAGTTTAAAGCCATTGATTTTTGATTTTTGCGATAACCAAAACAATAAAACCGCTTCGGCAGCCCAAAATAATGTAATGTAATTTCCTTTAAATTGAATAGGAATTGTTAAGGTTACAAAAGTTAATGTTAAACCTATAAGAAGATAAATGGCGTTTTTGTCTAACCCAAACTTTTTATAAAGAACAATGGCGTAGATAAGATTGTATAAAGCAAGCGAAAGTGTAAACAACCCTTTTATTTGAAGTTCCCAATCGTGAATGATGGTTATTCCAATTCCGAAGAAAAAGAAGGTATTAGCTATTAGGATTCCATATTCAATCAATGAAAAACTGCCTTTGTTTCTCAAATTATTTAAAACAACAGTGATGCTGAAAATAAAATAGAACAGTGTAGCAAATGCTAGCGCACCACCATGTGGCAATGTATCATCGATGAGTTCTTTTACAACCCATGAAAAGAAAAGTAAGGTGGTAAAAAGGAACGATAATATGGTAACGACATGCCATTTTTTAAAATATGAAATAGCTAAGATACCAATGTTTAAAATAGCGATATACGTGAATAACACGATGTAATTACCACTTCCGGTGCTGACCATAAAAGGCACTGCAAATCCGCCAATTAATGATAAAACAGCAAGTTCTTGCCTGTTGTA
The DNA here is from genome assembly GCF_003425985.1 of Mariniflexile sp. TRM1-10. NCBI lineage: Bacteria > Pseudomonadati > Bacteroidota > Flavobacteriia > Flavobacteriales > Flavobacteriaceae > Mariniflexile > Mariniflexile rhizosphaerae. The sequence goes on along the minus strand of NZ_CP022985.1, from coordinate 4,682,839 downwards.
AGCCACCGAAATAAAAACACTAAAAGCTGTAATAATTACCATAATTATAAATGCCACCGTTTGGTTGAATAAGTGGTATTCATGAAAAGCAATGGCTATTGTGAAATAAAAGATGCTTATTGCGCCTGCCACCATAACAGAACTAAAGGCGGCATAATTTTTTTTGAGTTTATTGGCAATGGCCATCACCAAAGAGCCACATAAAATGCCAATACCAACACGAGCGTATTCATTAATCCAGTTTTTATCAATAGCATATTTTACAAAAAAGCTAATGCCTAAAACTAAAATTAGAATCCCGATTTTATTAATAAGATTTTCACCAATAAATTTTTCCAAATCGGGGTTGTTTTCTTTAAAAGATTCAAACCATGATTTATTAGGTGGTATGGGTTTTAAAGGTTTGGTAACAGGTAAAGGTTTTGGCACCGAAATAGGTCTTGAAACAGTATCCGCAACCATTGTTTTTGGTGGAGCGGTAATTGGCTTTTGTTCAATCGGTTTAACTATTTCCGGGGCAACTTTTGGAGTCGGTTTTACTTCTTCTTTAGGTTTAGTCCCTAGGTTTTCTAGTGATGATATTTCCTTTTTTAGCTGATTTAGTTTTTGATGAATACCATCTATGGAATGGTTTATTTCTTTATAATGTGAATTATTTTTTGAAAGAATAATAATGACTAAAATCAGGATAATTATAATTAGAAAACCCTCCATAATATGATGTTAATTGAAAATCAAATATAATCTATTTTTTACAAAATAAAAGGAGTTTAAATTTACTTGGTTTGAGTATAAAAAGCATTGGTTATTGTCCGATAAAGTTTTTACAATTCACTGCAAATACAGTAATAATGGCTTTTTTCTGTTTTCTTTATTCTTTTAGCAAAGGTCTTGTTTCTTTTAGCGAAGCGGTCTTAAATCTTTAATCGGAGAATTTAATATTCTAATTTAAGTATGCTTCTAACATCATCAAGGGTTTTTATAAGTTTTTTGCTAAAATCAAAAGTCATGATATCACTTTCGGTTTTCCCTGTTTTAAGCAAGTTATTAAAGTGAATGGTTTCAAAATTATAACCAATGGTGCTATAGTCAAAACCTTTTGTTTCTTCTTTTCCATCGGCGATTATAGTGACTGTGGACGGTGCATGGAATTGGGTATTAATTTTTATGGTTCCTTTTTCACAATAGAAGATAGCCTGGGTAGGTAAAACTTCCAAAAGCGAACTTTTTAAGTGTGCTTTCACATGGTTATCATAATTAAAAACCATGTTGCAAGAAGAATCTATACCATTTTCAAAAAAAGTAGCAGAAGCTTCTATATTTTTAGGTAAACCTAATGTAGAAAGTGTTGCAAAAATAGGGTAGATGCCAATATCCAATAAACTGCCTCCACCCATGGCTTTATTAAAAAGTCTAGTTTCGGTATCGTACGGACGTTGAAACCCAAAATCGCTTTCAATTTTTAAAATATCACCGTACGTTTTATTTTTTAATTCCTTTAAAACAAATTGATAATGTGGTAAAAAGTAGGTCCAAAGTGCTTCCATAAGTAGCACGTTTTTTTCTTTGGCTTTTGCTATCATAGCATCTACTTCCTCGGCATTCATTGCGAAAGGTTTTTCACCTAAAACGGCAATACCATTTTCTAAACACATAAGTGCGTTCTCTTTGTGTAATGCGTGGGGCGTCGCAATATAAACCGCATCAATGTTGGGGTCGTTTGCCAAATCTTCATAACTACCGTACGCTTTTGTTGCACCATGGTTTTTAGCAAACTCATCGGCTTTTTCTTGGTTTCTGGAAGCCACGGCATACAATTCGGCATCGTCAATAGTCAAAAGATCGGTAGCAAAACTATGGGCTATTTTGCCTAAGCCAATAATGCCCCATTTAATTTTTTTAGGTCGTGATTGTTGTGTCATTTTTATTAATTAGTTGAAAGATACATGCCATAGTAATAACAATGGCACAACCTACAAAGTTAAGCCATAAAAATGGCAGGTTGATATGTTGGTATAAATCTAAGAAATAGAGCGCAATAACTATGAATTGAGTAAATATAGCAGCGATAAATACAGCATGTCCTTTAACAAACTTAAAGAAAAAGGCCAATAGAAAAATGCCTAGAACATTGCCATAAAAGATAGAGCCAATAATATTTACCAACTGGATTAAATTTTCGGCAAGATTCGCAATGCAAGCCACCCCAATCGCCATGATGCCCCAAGCAAACGTAAACCATTTAGAGGCTTTTACCATGTGTTCTTCGGTTTTTTCGCCGGTGTTTCTTTTGTATAAATCAATGGCGGTGGTAGAGCCTAAAGCATTTAATTCGCTAGAGGTACTAGACATGGCGGCACTTAAGATAACTGCCAAAAGCAAACCAATGAGGCCACGAGGTAAATTGTTCAATATAAAATGAATAAATACATAATCCTTATCATTGCTTTCAACTTTTATATGTTGGTTTTCCGAAGCTTTGTTAATTAATAAACGGGCTTTGTTTCTTAAAGCATCATTTGCTTTATTGGCTATTGAAATATGTTTTGAAACCTCAGGATTTTCAGAAGCAATAAACGATTGAATAAGTTTTTGTTTATCATTAAAAAGAGCTTGTTGTTCTTTTTGAAGGCTTATATATTCCTCTGAAAATTCAGAATTTAAAACAAGCTCGGTCGCTGTAGGATTAAAATTCATGGGGGTTTCATTAAACTGATAAAACACAAATACCATAACGCCTACCAGGAGAATAAAAAACTGCATGGGTACTTTTAACAAACCATTAAAAATCAATCCTAACTGCATTTCCTTAACCGATTTTCCCGATAGATAGCGTTGCACTTGGCTTTGGTCTGTCCCAAAATAAGACAACATTAAAAATGTACCACCAATAATACCACTCCAAAACGTGTAGCGGTTATTTAAATCGAATGAAAAATCCAATATCTCCATTTTTCCGCTAACACTTGCTATGCTTAATGCTTTGCTAAAGGTGATGTCCTGTGGAAGTTTGTCAACAATTAAAAAGAAGGCGATGAGCATGCCAATAAAAATAACCACCATTTGGTGTTTTTGAGTCACGTTGACCGCTCGTGTACCACCCGAAACCGTATAGATAATCACTAAAAAACCGATTACTATATTGAGTGTCAATAAATCCCAACCCAATACAACCGACAAAATAATGGCGGGTGCAAAAATGGTAATACCAGCAGCCAATCCACGTTGTATTAAGAATAGAATGGCAGTTAAGGTTCTGGTTTTTAAGTCGAAGCGTTTTTCTAAGAATTCGTAAGCAGTGTATACATTCAATCGGTGGTATAACGGGATAAATACCATGCATATAACTACCATGGCAATGGGTAACCCAAAATAAAATTGCACAAAGCCCATACCATCATTGAAGGCTTGCCCTGGCGTTGAGAGAAAGGTAATGGCACTGGCTTGTGTTGCCATGACAGATAATCCAATGGTCCACCATTTTGAGGTATTGCCACCTTTTAAATAATCTTGAACATTTTTACTACCTCTAGTTCGCCAGGTGCCATAAACAACTATGGTAAGCAAGGTAGCGCTTAAAATAACCCAATCTATCAAGCTTAGTATTTGCATATTAAAAGGCTTGCATAATGAGATAAAAGACTATAAAATAGATGGCATTCGCTATTAAAACAAAAGAGTACCATTTTAGCCAAGGTTGTTTTATTGGTTTCTCTTCATTCATAGCTAATTGTTTAATTTAGATTCTAATTTTAAATTTTCTTTTCCAATGGATAGCATATTGGCAAACAAACGATATGCTCCGGAAACACCTGCGGGAAACTCTCTAAAAAAGCTTAATCCTGTATAAATATAATAGCCTTTGCCGTATTTAGCGACCAATAAACTGCCATCTTTTGGTGTTTCATTTTTATCGTTCATAGATAAAACGGGAGTAAAATTATCATGCCATGAATTTGGAAAATACAAACCACGTTCTTGGGTCCAGCCTTCAAAGTCTTTTTGGGTTATTTTGTTGGGATAGTTTAAAAGAGGATGATTCGGATTTAAAAACCGAACCTCGGCATTTTCGTCAGTTACTCTATCATTAGATAATTTTAAATCGTAAGGAGCTATATTGTCTGCTTTTAAACCTCTGCTGGTATTGTATTGTACAATCATGTTACCGCCATCGGCAACAAAATCAAATAACAGTTGTTGTTTAAAATCCAAATTTTCAACAATATTATAGGCTCTAATACCCACGACCACAGCATCAAATCTGCTTAACGTTTCGGCGCTAATTTCCTCGGGTCTTATGGTAAAAACGTTATAGCCAATTTGTTGTAAACTTTCCGGAACGACATCGCCAGCACCAGCAATGTAGGCAATATTTTCTCCGTTCTTTTTAATATCCAAACGCACCACTTTGCTTTCACTTGGTAGTAAAACCGTTTGGAACGGAATATGTTCGTAATTGATCTCGATAAGTTCTTTGGTGTAATCTTTATCGTTTACATGAACAATAGGACTGATATATCCTTCACTTTGGTTTTTAGGAGGAATGACTGTAAATGTTAGGGTTTGCTCTTCACCTTTATGGGCAATGCTTACTTTTTGTTTCTCGGGATATACGTTCCAATCTTTTGGGTGGCAAACTTCAACAAAACCTTCTAAATTATCACGACCTGCTTTTACGGCAATAGTAATATCATGTTGTTTATCAGTGCTGAAAATGATGACATGCTCTAAGATTTTAGCTGAAGCTTCTGGAATAATTTCAAAAGGACGGTACAATTCACCTTTATCTGGTTTAGAGTAGCGATATACAACATCCTTGCTGATGGTGATAGGTGTGTTATTGATTTTTAAATTGAAGTTAACAACAATGTTTCTTGGTGTTTCGGGCAATCCTATGAATGCTTTATTTTCAACTTCATACATGCCTAAAGAGCCTTTTTTGTTTAGCCAATAAGGTGATGTATAAGATTCGTTATTCGAAATAGAATAACTGCTATCAAACTTTTCAGAATCGTTGTTTTTTAATTCTAAGTTTTTTGAAATTACTTTTCCATCATTTTGTGTGATGCTTTCTAAAACAATAGTTTGATTGCTTCGGTTTAAAGCCTCCATATTGATTTTGACAATTTGGTTTAAAGTACTTGTTGGAGTTTCTGCCGATGCTTCTAAATATAAACCGGCACACATTTCGATAATCGATTTTAGTTCTTCGGTTTTTTGGGTTTTCCAATGTTCGTCTTGAATGTTTTGGAGCAATTTATAAGCTTCCAATAATTGTGGGATGTGCACCGAAGGGTCTTTAAAATTGAAATTATTTTCAACAGCATATAAAACAGTACCAATGGCTTTTCCGCCTTTTACACGGTTCCATGAGGTATCAATGCCATCAAAAACAGTTTCTTTATTTGTTATGGCATCACCTTTTAAAAATTCGATGTATTCTTTTTGGGAACCACGTTGTGATAAGCGTCCAAAACCTTGGCATAAATGCTGACTACTAGCTAAGGATGCTATTTCGTTATTCGACATCCCTTTTAATGGGTAATAGGTACCAATATCAAAACTTAGCATGTTGCTTTTATCGGCTTTATCAAAATCTTCCTGACTTCTGTAAAACCATGAGTTTGTATTGAAAAACAAGCGTTTAGGTTGCCATGGGTCAGCCTGTTTTTGCAAGTTAGGGAATGCCGATTTATCGCCGGCCAAATCGAACGCTTCAAAGCTTAACATGGCAGAACCGGTATGATGTCCATGTGTGGTTCCTGGTGTCCTATGGTCAAAACGGTTAATAATAATATCCGGTTTAAACTTTCTAATAGCTAAAACCACATCGCTTAAAACTGCTTCTTTATTCCAAATAGCTAACGTTTCTTCGGGATTTTTGGAATAACCAAAATCGTTGGCACGGGTAAACAGTTGTTCACCGCCATCAATACGTCTTGCAGCTAATAGTTCTTGGGTTCTAATGACGCCTAAAAGTTCTCCGATTTCAGGACCAATAAGGTTTTGCCCACCATCACCTCGTGTTATCGATAAATAGGCGGTTCTGGCTTTTTCATGATTTGCCATATATGAAATGAGTCGGGTGTTTTCATCGTCTGGATGCGCCGCAATATATAATACCGAGCCTAAGAAATTAAGTTTCTGAATGGATTCAAAAATTTCTGAAGATGAGGGTGTTGTTGGTTTTTGGGCTTGTGAAATTGTAAAAGTAAGTAGTGCTAATATGGTAGAAAGTATCGTTTTTCGCATGTTTATTTGTTAGCTAAAAACCAAATATATAAAAGAAACCAGCACTTTTGCTGGTTTTAATCTTTATTTAACGGTTTTGAAATACGGGTATTTAGATTCCTTTGTAATCTTTTTTCTCAGGTTCGGCAGGAATGATACTTTGGAAGTTTTGCTCAAAAAATAATTGCTGAATAGAGTCCATACGCTTCATCATGCTTTTGATGTGATCATCTTGATTCATGAAACCTTTATAAAAAAAGTTGTCTGGGTTGAAATGTCCAGAAGCTGAATCTTGTTTGAAGAAATCATCAAAAAACGAATCGTTAAAGAATGAATGGTTGCTAAAATGCTTTTGGAACTGCATTTTTATACTGTCGTTAATTTTTCCGTCAGAAGAATAGCTATACGAATAAATAGAATCGTATTTTATTAAATTGCCGTGCTCGTCATATTCTTTATTTACCTGAACATTTTCGTCTGGTTTTAAAGAATCCTCTTTGGTTTTTTGTTTGTTTTGTGCCGTGCAACTATAAAACAGAAGAAAGAAAATTAGAATGAATTTAAGTGTTTTCATCATTGATACATTTTAAATTAAACAATTTTTTAATCTGAATTCGACTTAAAGATTCAACGCTAATTTATATCAATAGAAAAGCTTCAACAGGCTTCAGTAGGACTGTATTTTTAAAAACATTCAAGATTTTAAATATTCAACATTTGTCAGTCTGAGCTTGTCGAAGACAGTTACATACTAATATGCAAATCGGCAATTGTGCTTAAGCTGAACTCATTTTTTATGGAATAATTTCAAAAAATATACCAAAAGCTTTCAATAATAATGTACAGAATTTAGAAAATGTCAAATTGACAGAAATTACTATTTATAGCCATTTCTTCCGCTTAAAATAATAAAGCATGGCTAAAAATATAGTAATCATAACACCCCATAAAATAAAGTAAGAGTACTTATAATGAAGTTCAGGGATGTAATCGAAATTCATACCGTAAATACCGGCTATGAATGTTAAAGGAATAAAAATGGAGGCCATTATAGTAAGCACTTTCATAACCTCATTCATTTTATTGCTAATGGATGTCATGTACATATCCATTAAACTCCAAATCATTTCGCGGTAAATATCTATGTTTTCGGATACTTGAATTAAATGGTCGTAAATGTCGCGGTAAAAGGTTTTTGTTTTTTTTAGAATGAGTGTGCTTTCGTGTTTTTCGATGCGATTAATAACTTCGCGAAGCGGAAAAATGGCACGACGTACCCGAAGTATTTCCCGTTTTAAATCCTGAATGTCTTTGTTGATGGTTTTATTAACTTGTCCAGAAAAAATACTGTCTTCATAATCTTCAATTTTATCGCCTAAATCTTCAATGATGGTAAAGTAATGGTCTACAATGGTGTCCATTAAAATGTAAAGTAAATAATCGGCCTGTAAGCTACGCGCCCTACCTTTGCCTTGTCTTATACGTTCTCTAACGGCATCGAATACGTCGCCTTCAGATTCTTGGAATGATAGCACATAGCCTTTTCCTAAAATAAAACTAACTTGTTCTGAAGCAATAGTATCGTTTTTGTCTATGTAAAGCATTTTAACGACTACAAAAAGGTAGTCTTCATATTCATCTATTTTTGGACGTTGTGAAATACTAACAATATCTTCTAATACTAAAGGGTGTAAATTATAATGATTGCCTAATTTTTCAATTTCTTCCACATGGTTCAAACCATTAATATTTATCCATGTAACAGAATCGGAATGTTTAAAATCGAAAGCTTCTTCTATGGTTGATAATTCTTTTTCAATACACGTTTCGATATTATAATCAAAAACCTCAATAAATAATTTTTTAGTTGATTTATCACCAGTATAAATCATACTTCCAGGAGATTTCCCCAGTTTTTTATGTTGCTTTTTGATCCTATTTTTAGCCATTCAATAAATATAAGGATATATTTATGAGGTTGTATAAAAAGTCCTTTAAATTTAATTTGTCAGGTTGAGCTTGTCGAAACCAATATTGATTACCAGTAAGTTAAAATATTTCGACAAAGCCTGTGCTGAGCTTGTCGAAGTGATCAATATGACATAGAACTTGATTTTTTAGACTGCCTCCTTAAATACTGTCTATAGCATCATCGTCTATAGCATCTTTTTCAATAAGCGTTACGGCTTTTTGCAACATTAAATTGTTGGGATAAGTCACCAAGTCGCCATTTTCTAAGCGTAAATGCAACTGAAAAGCCCTAATATCTTCAATAATGCCTTCTAATGGAAAATCTTTATCGTGAATTTGAATTTTATCGCCCACTTTATAAGGAAAAGAGAAAAACATAATGATGCCCGAAGTGATGTTGCTTAGAATAGACCAAATAGCAAATAACCCAATGCCAATTACTGCAAAAACAGAAGAAAAAAGTACAGCCAATTGCTCTATTTTCGTACCAAAAATAAATGGTATAACGATGAGTGCAATTAAAAACAATGTTACCGATACATATCTATTTATTAAATGGATACGAGCAATGTTAATACCGTTTTTTCTGAATATTTTAGTTATAAGCCTAGTTAAAATAAACCTAACAATAAGCAAAAAAAGTAGAAGAAATCCTGTTGCAATAAACTCGTTTTGATGAATTTCAAAATACATTTTAAATTTTATTTGAATTGAACGATAAACAAAGATACGTTAGAAACGCAACATAGCCTTGCTGTATTTTAGTTTTCACAAATCATTAACGATATCGTTTAATGTTCTGTAAACAATGTGCGTTGGTAAGCCCATCACATTAAAATAAGAACCTTCCATTTTTGTAACTCCAATAAGCCCGATCCACTCTTGAATACCGTAAGCACCTGCTTTATCAAACGGTTTGAAGGTATGTATGTAGTATGATATTTCTTCGTCGGATAACTCTTTAAAGGTGACTTTTGTAATGGCATTTAAGGTTTTTTCGAGGATTTTTGTCGTAAAGCAAACCGAAGTAATAACCTCGTGTGTGGCATTGCTTAACGATTTTATCATTTGAAAAGCATCAGCGTCGCTTTTTGGTTTTCCTAAAGCTTTGTTATGATGCCAAACAATGGTATCGCTAGTGATTAGGATGTCGTTTGCTTTCAATTCATCTTTAAAAGGTAGCGCTTTTAGTTGTGCTAAGTAATCGCTTATTTCAAAATGTCTTAGACGTGTTGGATATTCTTCAGCAATTGGTTTTAATCGAATTTCAAAATCCAATCCTAATGTTTTAAAAAACTCTTGTCTCCTGGGAGAACCAGAGGCTAAAATAATGTTGTGGCTTTTTATTTTTTCGTTCAGCATTATAATAAAATATACTTGTATAAAAGTAATGAAAGCATTCCAAAAAGCATTACTAACTTAAATACATTACTAATATGGTGAAAATCTTTTTTTGTCGATGCGCTAAAAAGTTTAATAGATATATAGAGTAGTGGGGCGATTATAAAGATTAAAAAATATAAAACGGCTACTTGGTTTTTATAAAGCGAATTAACAACATAATGACTAATAACAAATAAGGGGATAAAAGATAAAACGAACAGTACTTTAGTGGCTCGTTCACTACCAATGATAATAGGCAAGGTATTCATACCAGCTTTATGGTCGCCATTAATGTCTTCAAGGTCTTTGGTTATTTCTCGAAGTAAATTAATAATGAAAGCGAAAACCGCATAATCAAAAATAATCTTAAAAAAAGTTAATTGTGTTTGCTGGTTGATGCTTGTAGTTGAAGGAAGTAATTCAAAGATACCCACAATAATCAATGTTAATGCGACTAAAACTGAAATAACAATATTACCAATTAAAAGGGTTTGTTTTAAATAGCTTGCATACACATAAAGCAATACAGAAATGATAACAAATAAGGAGAAAAAGGCATTTCTATCTACCAAATGTGATAAATAAAACCCGATGCCGACACCTAGTACATTAAAAATGATAAACAAGTTGTAAGCGGTTTTTTCTGAAATGGATTTACCAACAATAAGTTTATCGGGTTTGTTAACAGCGTCGGTTTCAACATCAAAAATATCATTGATAATATTACCAGCAGCTGCGATGCAAATAGTTGCTAATATTAAAAGCGTCATTCCTAAAGTATCCAAACTTGTTTGAACGCCAAAAGGTTCTAAAAGTGCATATTTAATTAGTAATTGCACCATGGCAATCATTAATAAATTTTTCCAGCGGATTAGGTTTAGGTAGTTCAAAAGTTCAGTGTTCAGTAAAAAGTGTTCAGTGTTCAGTAAAAAGTGTTCAGTTTGGTAAAAGAATTAAATATTAGACATAAAAGTATCTATTAATAGTTTAATTGAAAAAACAACGACTATTAAAATTATAATTGATAGGATAATGGTTTTTCTCATTTGGAGTTTTTCCTGTTTCCTTATTTTATTTTTTATAATCTCTTTTTCGGCCTTGGTTAAATCTTTATGCGTGAAATTGAGTTGAAAATGAGTTTGTGAGTTTTGTTCAAGGGTTTCCTTAAGCGAAGAAAAAGCTCTTTTTGAATGTTGATTAAAGATGCTTTGGTTGTTGCCAAAACCAATATACCCAAAACCTGTGCTATGTCTTCTTTTATTTCTACTCAACTTAATTTTTTATGAAAGTTAAAAGATTATTGTTTAGAGCTTAAAGCCTATAGCCTATAGCATAGGCCTTTTATAGCGCCCATTTCCCCTGTACTTTTAAAACTTGCTCAATAACATCTCTAGCGGCACCCTCACCACCTTTTTTATGGGAGATGTATTTGGCTATTCCTTTTACTTCAGGAATGGCATCTTGTGGGCAACTTGGTAAACCCACTAGTTTCATTACAGGGTAGTCGGCAACATCATCACCCATATATAGAATGTTTTCCGACTTAATATTATTGGCTTTTATATAGGCTTCAAATTGTTTTACTTTATCATGTGCGCCCAGAAATACGTCTTTAACACCCAAGCCTTCTAAACGTAATTTAACACCTTCATTGGTTCCTGCGGAAATGATGGCCACATTATAACCTGCACTAACAGCAAATTTTAGAGCGTATCCATCTTTAATGCCCATAGTTCTTAATAATTCACCTGACGTTGTTACTAAAACAGTACCATCGGTTAATACACCATCTACATCAAAAATAAATGTGGTGATATGATTTAAATATTCTTTATAGCTTTTTTCTTCCATGTGTGCGTTGTATAGAGCTTGTTAATAGGTTGTAAATGTCTTTATGGTATGGGTCTTGCAAAAGTTTTAAATGCTTTTTTAAGGTTTTTTTATCGTTGCGCTTTGCAGGACCTGTTTGCGCCATATACGGCGATAGATCTTGCACTTTTTTGGCGGTTTCTAAAATGAGGGGTTTTAAAAGATCGAATTCAGCACCTTCACTTTCGGTTATTTCATGCGCTACTCTGTAAAGTTGATTCGTAAAATTATTTACAAAAACAGCTGCTACATGCAATACGTTGCGTTGGTCGGTATTTACTTTCTTGGTAGGGCTTCCAATAGATATGGCTAAATTTTTTAAAATGTGATAATCTGGACTTTCTAAGGCTTCAATACAAATAGGGACATTGGCAAAATCGATTTCTGCCGTTTTGCTAAATGTCTGTAGCGGATAGAAAACACCTCGTTTGTGTTTTTTATCAATATCGTACAAACTTGCAGCTCCCGAAGTATGTACAACCAACCTGTTTTCAAAAGGAAGTTGCGAAGAAAGTGATTTAATAGCATCATCACTAACAGCTAAAATATATAAATCGGCTTCTTTAAGTTGCCCTAAATCATCAATAATATCTACGTCGTTTTTATACGCTTTAATAGCGTTTATATTTCTGTTATACCATTGAATAATAGAAACTTGATCTACTTTATTGAAAGTTTTAAATAAGTGTGTTGCAACATTGCCTGCACCGAGAATTACTACTGAAATCATACGGCAAAAATACAGAAGTTAAGTTGGATTAAAAGTTATAAAGTTAAAAAGTTATAAAGTTAAAAAGTTAAAAAGTTTCAAAGCTACAGAGTTTCAAAGTTTCAGAGTTTCAGAGTTTCAAAGTCCCTAAGTTTCAAAACTGAAAAGTTCTTGAATTTCAAATTTTCAGATATTTAAAGTGATAGAATATTAAAGATTTGGCAATCCATACTAAGCCACTTAGAAGCTTTACGACTTATAAGAACTTTTAACTTTGCAACTTTGTAGCTTTGCGTCTTTGCCACTTTGCAGCTTTGCCACTTAGCAAGAAAAAATAACGTAATTTTGTAACATGCAAAAAGATATTAAAACCAGGGAAGATGTATATTTATTAGTGTCTTCATTTTATAAGAAAGTCAGAAAAGATGCTGTCTTGGGACCTTTTTTTAATGATGTTATAAAAGATTGGGACACACATTTAGAAAATTTAACTTCTTTTTGGGAAGCGAGTTTGTTTTTAAAAACCAAATATTTAGGGAATCCTTTGGAAGCGCACGTAAAAGTAGATAAAGAAACGAATAACAGTATTACAGAACTACATTTTGGTTTATGGTTAAACCTTTGGTTTGAAACTATTGATGAGCTTTTTGAAGGTGACTATGCAAATAACGCCAAACAGCGCGCCCGTAAAATGGGAACATTTCTGTATTTAAAGATTTTTGAAGCACGGGGTTAGTGGGCAGTGTTCAGTCGCAGTCGCAGTCTCAGTATGCAGTGTTCAGTCGCAGTTTCAGTATGCAGTGTTCAGTCGCAGTCTCAGTATGCAGTGTTCAGTAAGCAGCGTTCAGTGTTCGGTATGCAGTTGCTTTTTTCAGATGCTTTGTAACTCTGAAACTTTGAAACTTTACAACTTTGTAACTTTACAACTCATAACCTCATAACCCCATAACTCCATAACTCCATAACCTCATAAACTTATAAACTTTAACACTTCAAAATAAACTTAAAATACTTAAATTTGCACGACCTTAAAATTGGGTTCATATTATGCAAAATAAACTCGCCAAAATTCTTTTTTCAACACGACTTACCGGTATTTTATTTTTAGTATTTGCAGCAGCTATGGCTACAGGTACGTTTTTAGATGCCGGACAGGATACATCGCCAACGCCTTATACCAGAAATTTAATCTATAATGCTTGGTGGTTTGAGGCTATTATGGTGGTTTTTGTTATCAATTTTGCAGGGAATATTTTTAAATATCAACTGTATAAAAAGGAAAAATGGTCAACTTTAGTATTGCATTTAGCTTTTATTTTTATTCTGTTAGGTGCTTTTATTACCCGATACATCAGTTTTGAAGGGATGATGGCCATTCGGGAAGGTGCTACCGAAAACACATTTCTGTCACAAAAAACATATATAACAACATACATTGATGGCGATTATGAAATTGATGGCGTTGCCCAACGTTTACCTATTGAAAAAGAAGTTGATTTTTCTGGGCGTTTAGAGAATGACTTTAAAATAGAAACCAAATACAACCAACAACCCGTAACCATTGAGTTGGAGAAATTTATAAAAGGTGCGGAAGAAGATATTGTTCCAGACGAACATGGCGAAGCCTATTTAAAAATAGTTGAAGCAGGAGGCGGTGCGCCACATAACCATTTCTTAAAAGTAGGTGAGGTGCAAAGCATTCATAATGTCTTATTTGCGTTAAACAAACCAACAAATGGTGCCATAAATATTACTTATGAAAACGATCATCTTACTATCCAATCCCCATTTGAAGGCGAATATATGGTTATGGCAACGATGGCACAGGGCACTTTGGTTAAAGATAGTTTACAGCCTTTAATGCTACGTGCACGTTATGTAATCGGTGATATGCAAATGGTATTTCCAAAGCCTGTTGTAAAAGGCGTTTTTGATATCGTACAAAAATCACAGATTTTAAAGAATGATGAAGATGGTGTTGTGCTAAAAGTAACAACCAATGGCGAAACCCAACGTGTTGGTTTGCTAGGAGGTAAGGGTATGAATAACGCTTTTAAACAGGTTTCTATTGGAGGATTGGACTTTGCCTTTAAATACGGCTCTAAAGTTATGGAGTTGCCTTTCGCCATTAAACTAAACGATTTTGAAGCAGAACGTTATCCAGGTACCGAAAAGGGTTATTCGGCTTATTCAAGTCAAATAACGGTTGTAGATGAGAAAGAAGGAAGCTTCGACTATAAAATTTTTATGAATAATATATTGGACCATAGAGGGTATCGCTTTTTTCAATCGAGTTTTGATCCCGATGAAAAAGGCACGATTCTATCTGTAAACCACGATTATTGGGGCACTTTAATTACCTATATTGGTTATTTTTTACTATATTTTGGATTGTTGGCTATTTTGTTTACTAAAGGATCTCGTTTTGGCGATTTAAAAAACCAATTAGAAAAAGTAAAAGCCAAAAAAGCAAAATTACTAGGAGTTTTTATTTTATGTTTTGGGTTGAATTCGTTTGCTCAAACACATTCTGAAAACGATGGACATAACCACAGAGCGAAACCAACAAAGACGCAAATAGATTCTGTTTTGGCAGCAAACATCACCCCAAAAGAGCATGCCGATGCCTTTGGACATTTGGTGATACAGGATTTAAGTGGGCGTATGATGCCGGTGAATACGTATGCCTCCGAAATGCTTCGCAAATTAAGCAAGGATGATACTTATGGCGATTTTGATGCGAACCAAGTGTTTTTATCAATACAGGAAAGCCCAATGCTTTGGTACAACGTGCCAATTATTTATTTAGCAGCTAAAAAAGCAGATACCATAAGGCATCTTATTCAAGTAGATACCAAAGAAAAATATGCAACCCTTGCCGATTTTTTTACTGAAAGAGGTGAATACAAATTAACCCCATTTTTAGATGATGCTTATAAAGCTTTAGCGCCTAATGGATATCAAATGCAAATTAAAGAAGCAGACCAGCGTGTTAATTTACTATATAACACCATTGAAGGAGCTTCGTTAAAAATATTCCCGATTCCAAATGATGAAAACAACAAATGGATTTCTGCTTACGATTACCAACATGGTGATTATAAAGTACAAGATTCCCTTTATGGAAACTTTATAAAGAATGGTTTCAGAATGTATTTGTATACATTAAATACAGCGAAACAAACGGGCGATTTTTCTGAAGCAACAAAGTTATTGGACGCTTTCAAAAAAACACAACATCAAATTGGGGCTTCGGTCATGTTGAGCGATAAAAAAATCAAAACTGAAATTCTATACAATAAGTACGATATTTTTAAAAAACTATTTAGTTGGTATTTATATGCAGGCAGCTTATTGTTTGTGTTATTAATTGTTCAGATTTTTAAGGAGAAAAGCAACCCTTTAGATACTTCCATAACGGTTTTTAAATTCATCATTTTAGGGTTGTTTATTTTACACACTTTAGGGTTGATTACACGATGGTATATCTCTGGTCATGCACCTTGGAGTGATGCTTACGAATCGATGATTTATGTGGCTTGGGCAACGATGCTTTTTGGATTGATCTTTGGAAGAAAAAGTGATTTAACCATGGCATCTACAGCATTTGTAACCGCTATGTTGCTTATGATTGCCCACTGGAACTGGATGGATCCCGCCATCGCCAACTTGCAACCTGTTTTAAACAGTTATTGGTTGATGATTCATGTGGCGGTTATTGTGGCAAGTTACGGTCCCTTTACTTTAGGGATGATTCTGGGTGTGGTATCATTATTATTAATGATTTTCACCACCGAAAAGAATAAACTTAAAATGGATTTAAACATTAAAGAACTTACCATCATAAACGAAATGGCGCTAACCGTAGGCTTGGTGATGCTAACTATAGGAAACTTTTTAGGAGGCATGTGGGCAAACGAAAGCTGGGGACGCTATTGGGGTTGGGATCCAAAGGAAACTTGGGCACTTATTAGTATCATGGTTTATGCCTTTGTTATCCATATGCGATTAATTCCAGGACTTCGTAGTAGATGGTTTTTTAACCTCATGTCCATTGTCGCTTTGTCAAGTATTATTTTTACCTATTTTGGGGTTAATTTTTACCTATCGGGTTTACATTCATACCAGTCAGGTCAACAAATTGCGAGTTTTAATATTATTGCCATAACCATTGCTATAGTTGCTTTATTAGCCGTTTTTGCATATCGTGGGTACTCTAAACATTATAAAAAATAATTTAGTACATGACAAAAATCCAAATATATTCAGATGTCAGTCTGAGCGCAGTCGAAGACATTGGAAGTATTGTTTTTAATAGCATTTCGACTTTAGTTTATCTTGAGCATTATCGAAAATGAAAATATATTTTTATTTGAAAATAAAAGCGTAGCTTACGAAAGGCTCAATGTGACACGCTTCAATTTTTGTCATGTACTAAAAAAAAACAACTGTTGTTATGGCTAAAACGGGTCGGGATAAAAACACAAAAAACAAAGCAAAGCATTCCAGGTTAATGGTTCAAAAAAAGAACAAGAAAAAGGAAGAGGAGCAGCTACGAAAAGAACGTTTAAAAGCCATTATTCAAAAAGCAAAACAAGATAAAAAGGATTAGAAACTGTTTAAGTTTTATTATTGGAATGTTTTAACTTAATAACATGGCGCTCGCGATAGCGGGGAATTTTTTGAATGTTTTAGTTTCCATAATATAAAATAAGAGCATAAACCATACGTACCGAACCAAAATAGGTTGTATAAAACCAAATCGAATTTGTTTTTTACAAGTGTGGTAAATTTCACAAAAAACCTTATATTTGGTTCATGGAAACAGCAACAAAACCAAACCACATAGGCAGAAAGATTAGCCGTATCAGAGAGCTAAGAGGCATGAAACAAGAAACACTAGCCGAAGAACTGGGCATTAGCCAACAATCCGTTTCTCATTTGGAACAATCCGAAACCATTGAAGATGACAAACTGGAGCAGATTGCAAAAGTTTTAGGAGTTACCAAGGAAGCAATTGAAAATTTTTCTGAGGAAGCTGTTTTTAATATTATGAATAATACATTTCAAGATAATAGTTCGAACAACAACAATTACCTTTGCACAATTAATCCCCTAGAAAAAATTGTTGAACTCTACGAACGTCTTTTAAAATCAGAACAGGACAAAATCGAGTATTTGGAAAAGCTCCTCAATAAATAATACCATACCAGAAGAAAGTAATTGCTAATTTATTTAATTCCCTTTTATATGTTATCCGGCTGAAAGGAGCATATTTAAAGGGAATTTTATTTCACGGTGTTGTAGTGCGTTTTTTTATTTATTATTCTTCCCAAATGCAATTTCAAAAGAAGAGTAACCTTTAGCCTTCAACTTCATTTTTTCTAAAAGGTTTTTATTTTCATTCTTATATTTGTCGTTAGAAATATGATTGTATATTTTAATCAAGTCATTATAATCCCATTCTTTTCTTTTATTAATGATATGATTGCTTTCAGAAAGATAAATTTTCAGATAATACTCAACATTTCCTCTTCCAAATCCCTGCGATTTAATTCTAATTGAAGTGTTTTCAATTTTGTCTGACTCACTCCAATCTGTGTCAATTTCTTTGCCTTGTATTAAAATATTTCCATTATTTATTTCAATCCGATTAATAGAATTTCTAACCATAAAATGAGTAATAATTGCCCAAACAATGGAATAGCCAAGAATTATATAGAGAGTAAAATTCAAGTCAGTCAATTTATAACTAATCAAGGATATAATAGTAACTACAATAACTGGTGAGAAAAATTCGGTTTTGAATCTTGCAAAATAATTTTTGTTTTCTATTGTTTTATATTCTATTTCCATTTTTTATCAAAAACGCATTAACCTTTGATTAAGCACTAAACTAAGCATTATTTATACGGTGTTACCACCAGTTATTTCTTTTCCTCTTGTTTAGGAAATTCATAATCTATTTTTCCTTTAATTCCATAGAAATAGAGATATTGTCCGTGAGCTGTAATATGTAAATGTGATCCCCATTGTTGTGCTATTCCAGCAGAAATTAAAAATGCTACATTGTCATCAAATTGCGAATAGCCCCTATAAAAAGGTTTTTCTTCCTCAGCTATTTCATTTAGAAAATCAATTGCAGTTAGATTTAATCTTTCTGTGCAATATGATAAATTTAAAAAACCTTGCCAATCAAATTTGTCATTTAGATGAGAAGCAAAAAGGTTAGCAAGTATTTTCGATTTTTCAATTTCTAATATTCTTTCGTTGAGTATCATTATTTGTTCAACTACTGAATTTCGATATTTTTTGTCGGTTTTAAATTTCTTTTGAAATTCAATTTTTATTGAGTCTTTGAGCTTTGCAGAATGAAATTCTTTTAGAAATGTCAATAATTTTTTTGCAAAATAAATCTCCCGAACTTTCATTCCACCTTTTACAATACCAACAATAGACTTTACAATTGGGATTTCTTTAATTGCTTCATTATCTAAAAAAGAATCCAATGCCAATTCAGCATAATTAACTGTCAAATCCATAGTTGGTGATTCTAATCCATCTTGAATTACTTTTTCAATTGATTTTTCATTCTTTTCCTTTGGTTTCATCGGTTTGTTCTAATTGGTGGTAACAACCATATAACCACAACAAACAGCTATTCAATTGTAGTTATATTCTTTATACATGCAATATATTACTTTTTAATAAGCTATTAAATAAAAAAAAACACGCCTTGTTGCAAAATGTAGTTTCTTATATATGCTTTCTTTAGCTTTAATATTGCTACGAAGTCACTGACTTTAAAGAGCTGGTCTAACGGGCTAATAACCGGTTCTGTCAACAGGACGTTTATGTTGGATCGTACCGACCATAAGAACGCTATTTATTGTGCCTTGTTTTTTTCTTGTTTAATTATTCCGATGACCTTTGTCAATTTATTCATGCTATTTTTTGAATTCAGTCTAAACAAAAACTCAATAAATACAAACCTTAAAGTTAAAATGAATAGAATAATTCTTAATGCATTTTCTAATTCGCTCCGAATTAATGAAATAATTAATCCTGAAATGACAAACAAAATTAAAGCCCCTAAAAGCAGTTTGTATATTTTACTTATTTGAATTTCCAATATTCCATTTTTGTTATCTAATTTTCCTTTAATGATACAAAATGACCCAAATATTTTTTTTGCTAATTTTATTTCAAAACTATTTTGATTTATCTTTCCGATAAATATTTTATTCCATTCCACAATAAATTGTTCGTCCGACAAAGTTTCATTTTGTAAGTCAGAAAGAGTTTTCGAACTCTCATTCTTTAAGTCAATTAAATACTTTGTTTCTGGAAATATCTTCAATTAGTTCAGGTTTTTTAAATGAGGTACAACACCCATACAACCACAACAAACAGCAATTCAATTGTAGTTATATTCTTTATACATGCAATATATTACTTTTTAATAAGCTATTAAATAAAAAAACTTATTGCAAAATGTAGTTTCTTATATATGCTTACTTTAGCTTTAATATTGCTACGAAGTCACAGACTTTAAAGAGCTGGTCTAACGGGCTAAGAACCGGTTCTGTCAACAGGGCGTTCATGTTGGGTCGTACCGACCATGCGAACGCTAGTTATTGGCAATAGTCTTTTTCGTCATTCATAGTTTACTACTTTGTTGTCTTTTATGATTATAAAAAAGCTATTACCATAGGACACATTTTGTTTCATTCTTTCAGAATACGACGGAACCATAATCGGTAGATTTTCTATAGTTTCAAGTCCGATTTTTTCTAATTCCTTGTTGATTGATTTAATTGAACTTTTCCAAGGTTTGGTTGAGCCGTCAATTTGTACTAAAAAACCAACTTTCAAAGTGTCATTTTCAATTCTAATATTTTCTTTTTCCAATCTCTTTAGCACTAAATCTCTAACTTTATTGTTCATACAGCTTATTTTGGTATCACTATTTTCACAATCTGGGAAAGTTGGTTCTTGACTGCTAACGATTGGATTTTCAATATTCGGTATCGGTTTTCGATTTCGTTTAATCAACTCTGCGTTTTCATAATCAGGTTTGTCTTTTAGATTGACTGCTTGGTATGATAGATATATTTTATGAGATGGAAAAATCTTTTTTGACGTGTCATACTGGTTTGACATCGTTATGTTCAATTCTACATCTGTTTTTCCAAGTGACCATTTTACCTGTTTATTGTATGAATTGTTGTCGTCGACAATAGTTGGAAGATTTCCCGTTATCGTTCCTTTTCCATAGTTTTTTGTTAAAGACTGTTCCAACATTGAATAGAATTTGGCTAAATCATTTCTAAAGTCTTTACTTTTTCTATTGTTCAGTTTTTTATTGTGATTTGCCACATCCCATTCGTTTCTAATTTCTTTAATTAAGCTGTCTTTCTTGAAAAAAATATACCGAACTATTAAATCAACATCGGGAACACTCCCGTCAGACCTTATGTATGAAATTAGCCCTAAATCCTTATTAGTTGTTTTATAGTCAGAGTCCGAAATTTTTCCACCAACAAAATCCTTTTCTTTTTCAAAATAGTCTTTTAGCGAGCTTGAATTTATATCAACACTTTGATTTTGACCTATCCCAACAAATGGTAGTAAGAAGATTAGGAATAGTAATAGTTTGTTCATTAATTCACGGATGTTTTTCAAGATTATTGCTAACAATCGTATAACCACAACAAACAGCAACTCTATCGCAGTTATATCGTTTATGTATGCAATATATTACTTTTTTACCTATGGATTTATAAAGGTTTATGCTTTTTGTTTAAAAGCCATTATAGACCATGTTTTATTGCGCAATAATCGTCTTGAACTTAGACTGCAATAACTTCCATAAAAAACAAACGCCCTTAAAAGGGCGCATTTATATCTTGTTTTTATAAAATTATGGGCTTGTGCAACGGTTATCGGTAACTGGCTTTTTATATTTTTAGTTTATTCCAAAAGGATTTTTTCGGAATTATATTTTTTCTTTTATTGTCAAGTACTTCTTTAGAATTGGCTTTTATCAACAAATCTAAAAAGGCATTATATCCATTTCCGATTTTATATTCTAATTCATTTTTATAAAGAGGAAACAAAGAGTAAATATTAATAATTTTCCCATTTTTTTTAATTTGTGTAAACTTTTCATCAAAAGTTACAGGAGGTAATATTATTCCACCAACAAAGTCCGTTTCAGCGCTATAAGTTTGCAAATCCGCTGTAGCCTGAATTGTATGCCCAATTCCAATCCAAGTATCGTATTGATGAGGAAATTTAGCTGTTTGTTTGAGCATAGAAATAATCCAGTCATTTATATTTTCACCAGTATAAACTTGCTGAAATTCAATATCTTTTGGTATGAGTAACATTAGCTCGGCAAATCTTAAATCTTCTTTATTCTTTGCGCCTTCCTCAACATTCATTTCAAGCGAACTCATTCCGGAAGTCAATAAAATATTAAAAGAATGTTTTTTAGAATTTATAAAGTAAATATGTACTTTAAAATCAAACGTCATAATTTCATGGAAAACTTTTATTTCACTTTCGGAATAATATTTATCCAAATGGTCAGAAATATATTCGGCGTGCTCGTCAAAATATTTCTTGTTTTGAAAATGGTCTAATGTTTCTTTTAAGTTCATTTTTTTAGCTTATTGCCAACGTGTTTGTGCAAAGTTGCGTGTTTGAGGGCGAGGATTTTGCTTCGCCAGTTCGCTGCGCTCGTGTCCGAAGGAAAATCGGAAGCCAGCAAACAAGCAACCAACTTTGTGTTAGCTAAAACTAGCAATTTTTTATACACGGTGTGTTCGTTTTTTACCATTCAACAAATTCCGTATATTCTTTATTTCTATAATCTGCAAAGTCCTTTATTTTATTCAATTCAGCGTTCTCAATATTTAATTCCCAAATAGATGAATTTTCACTCCAAGGGTCAGTAAGAATTTCAACTATTTTTTCGTTTTTTATTCTCAAAGAGTGAATCCATTCAAACGATTCATTTCGATATTTTTTTCTTTGAGTTGGTTTCCACAAAATCAGATGAATTCCACCTATAATTGTCCAATTATTATTTGAGTCAATAATTCCACAGTTTGGGCTTCCATAAAATTCTTCTTCGAATAAAATTTTCCCGCTAGATTTTTCTTTTAATTGAACTAATTCGTGTTCAAATTCAAGTTTCAATTTTTCTGTTTCGTAAAGAATATTCATTTATTTTCGAAGTTTTTTAAATGACACACAACAATTGTATAACCACAACAAACAGCAACTCCATTGTAGTTATATGGTTCATGTATGCAATATATTACTTTTTAATAAGCTATTAAATAAAAAACTTAGTCTAAAATATAGTTTCTTTTATATGCTTACTTTTCTTTAATATTGCTACGAAGTCACTGACTTTAAAGAGCTGGTCTAACGGGCTAAGAGCCGGTTCAGTCAACAGGGCGTTCATGTTGGGGGGTATCGACCACACGAACGCTAGTTATTCTACACCGTTTTTATTTCAGCGTAAGAATTTAAAATTCAACTTATTTCCATCAATTAGTAAAATTCCGTCCTTTTCGCTTTCTGCAATCTCAAAAGTAAGTACTTGTTTTCCGTTTTGTAATTGTTGATTGAATTGAGGATAAAACTTAAAATCAAAAGTATAGATTGGTTTCATTTTTCCGTTTTCAATTTCGGCAATGTAAGTTCCGTCATCATCATTGTATATATGCACTAATTTGCTTTTAGCAACAAAGGAAGTCGGAATGTAAAAATCCATTGTATCTAATACTTTTTCAATTCCTTTTTGATTTTCACTTCCAAAACGTCTTTTAAAATCCCATTCCGATTTTTCAAGCTTTCTTGGGTCAGAAATTTTATTGACACTTGCAAATCCAATCATATGTCCCATATAATTAGTGACAAAATATTCAGCTCCGATTTTGTTTACAACGATTGGGCAAGTAGATGAACCCTCAAATAATTCATTGGTTTTTTTATCTTGGAAGAATATTGTTCCTCCCCATTCTCCTCGACAAGTTGAATACACATTAAATTGTTCGTCTTCGTACGTTTTAAATGCTCTTGTTTCGGTCGGTTGAAAATCTGCAACATATTTTCCTAAAACAAAATTTTCCTCATCAAATTGGGCTCTTTGTAGAAATAGACTATCATTTTCTATTCGAATGTCATAGTAAATCATATTCTGTATTCCTCCAGGTATAAAAACATCCTCAACAAAACTCCCATTTTTGTCAAGTACAACCATTTTCTTTAAAGACTTTGTTGTGTTTTCTCGATTTGTTTCAAACATACAGTAATACTTATCATTAAAATAAGTTACTTTTCTTAAGTCTCCGTTTATTGAAAAGTCAAAAGTGTCTTTACTTATTTTAAATTCCGAACTTTTATTAGATATTTCTGTTCTATTAATTGCCAATGTTTTTTTATTTCGGTTTTTTCCGCAAGATGCAATTAGGATAGAAATTAATAAAATCAGAAGTATGTTTTTCATTTAGTTACAAAGTTTTTTTCAAATGGTGTAGAACACTCATATAACCACAACAAACAGCAGCACCATTGTAGTTATATCGTTAATATGTTTACGAATATAATAAAAAACGACCTACAAAAAACATTTTAAAAATGTAAAGTAGGTATGACGGCAGTCTTAGTTTAGTTTCGTTCGCCCTTTGTTCGGGCAAATCCCCATCCAAAAAATAGACCCCCGAACCGTAGCTGAACAAAACCCGAACAAAACGCTAGGACACTTGCTTTTTTATTTAAGAAAATAAATGGACCTCAAAACGTAACAAGCTTCAATTTAAGCCTGCCAGAATTTAACTAAACTGCTTTGCTAAAAAATCAAAAAGCCCTTGAAAAGGGCTTAAATGAATTCGTTTTTTATGAATTTATGGACTTGTGCAACGGTTACCGGTGTTACCCAATGTTTTTTACTCGTACACCAAAGATAGTCTATCGTTCTCATAATTTTTTACTCTTATATGGGGAATGAATTCTTCGATTCTGTCAATCTTAAATATTTGGATGTATGAATGTTTCCTTCCTTTCTTTGGTCTTTTTAATTTATACACAATACCTGTATCAATGTAATCTAGCGTGAATTTTACCGATTTCTTTTGTGTTAAGAATTGAAATGCTCTTGAACTTATATTATCTGTTATTCCAAAAATTAACATCTGTTTTTCAAAGTCAATATCAGAAATATCAAACTGAAGTCCATATTGTTTTTCAAAAGCAATCAGTCCATGTTGTGTATTTATTTGACCAGAATAAACTCTATCATTTTCTTTTCTAGTTACAAGTTCAGAAAAAACTTCATTTATTTCAATCTTTTGATATTTCTCATATTCGTGCTGCGGGTTTGATTGAAATATGAGAAATAACACTCCTACAAAATAATATACTAACTTCATGACTTGCTTGGTTTAAATATTGGGTAACAATTGTATAACCACAACAAACAGCAATTCAATTGTAGTTATATTCTTTATACATGCAATATATTACTTTTTAATAAGCTATTAAATAAAAAAAAAACACGCCTTATTGCAAAATGTAGTTTCTTATAGATGCTTACTTTTTCTTTAATATTGCTACTAAGTCACAGTTTTTAAAGAGCTGGTCTAACAGGATAAGATCCAGTTCAGTCAACAGGGCGTTCATGTTGGGTCGTACCGACCACACGAACGCTAGTTATTAGCATACGTTTTTTAATTCAGTTAGTTCATTTATTATTTTTGGAAAATTAGTTGGGTCAAATTCAAATTCCATTTTTACAAGATCTGAATCTTTTTGGTAAGGACTTTCTTTTTGAATTTTCAGCTCCACAGATAAATGTCCGAGATTGTCAATATTCCGAAATCTTAAATAAAATTCGTCTGGACTCATACTTTCCATTTTAATGTCTCCAGTTCTGGTTTTGTCTAATTCAGTTAGCTTTTGAATGAAAGATTCCAAATCCGTTAACGAAATCCAAATCGGCCGATTAAATTCAGCATTTAATTCCTCAGTTGATAGATTTATTTTCAAACGATAACTCGGATAATTTACAGTTTCAAAATCAGATATATTCAGTTCTATTTTTCGATTTCCTATTTCATTTTGTATCGTCATGTTCAAATGTATGCTAATGTGTATAAGATTAGTTGCGAGGATTTTTGTAAGTAGGCTTGCACTAACAGTTAATTTTATATGGTATTCTAGTTATTAGGTGCAGTTTTTATTCCATTTTTTTTCTATTCAAACCCAAGTTTAAGGTCAAACTCAAAAGTCCTTTATCGATTGGCTGAAAATTTTTATTTGTCAAAATCAAGTGCGGATTTATCGTCAATTTACCTTTTTCTCCGCCAATTCCAATGAAAGGAACTAATCTTAAAGTCCAATTATCAAAGTCTGTATAAGTTACCAATTCTGTTCCAATAACAATTCCCATCAAATTTATAGCTCCGCTTATTTTAGGACCAATTGTGAATTTTTCTGTATTCAGTCCAATTTCAGTTCCAATTCCATATTGATACCCACCACCGTGTCTCCCACCATACATTGCTTTGTTTATTCCGATATCAAGTAGGTGAAAATTTTTGTCATTCGGGTCGCCGAAGCTATAATTATATCCCAAATTCAGATTCAGAGATTTATAATGGTCATAGTCCCTTTCCTTTCGGTTTTGTCCAAATCCGACACTTATTAAACAAACTAAAAATATAATTGTTATCTTAATTTTCAATGTTGAGTTTTTTTTTCAAATTGCACCTAACAATTGTATAACCACAACAAACAATAACACCATCGTAGTTATATCGTTTATGTATGCAATATATTACTTTTTAATAAGCTATTAAATAAAAAAAACACGCCTTGTTGTAAAATGTAGTTTCTTAGATATGCTTACTTTAGCTTTAATATTGCTACGAAGTCATAGACTTTAAAGAGCTGGTCTAACGGGCTAAGAACCGGTTCAGTCAAAGGGCGTTCATGTTGGGGCGTACCGACCATGCGAACGCTAGTTATTGCTAACTGTTTTTTATTTTCCGAAATATGGATCAAACAATTTAATTATAATTCGGGTCATATTTTTTTATTTCAATTCTTTTAGAACTTAATTACAAACCGTTCAAATCTAAATATGGAATTGAAATTCCAAGCAACAAAACTACTAATATGACTATTTCAATTTTTCTTCTAGCAGATTCCGCTAATCCATAAGTTATTAATGTCGTTACTGCTAAATATATTAATGAACTGAATAAATAATTGTTTCGAACAATATTGGCGAATAATAAACTGAATAAAATATTAAAACTTCCATATTGTCCAATTACTCCATTGAAACTTAATAAAAAACTTATGGAATTAATTAACAAATAAAGGATTGCCAAAATTCTAATATTTTTTTTTGTCATTTTATAAGTCGATTATCCATGGTCTGTTCAAATAGTTGGCAACGTTTATATGTATATCTTGGAAAGTTGCGTGTTTGCGTGCGAGGATTTTCCGAAGGAAAATCGGAAGCCGGCAAACAAGCAGCCAACTTTGTGTCAGCTAAAACTAGTAATTTTTTTTTACGGTGTTGGCACACGTTATTTTATTTTTTTCATAATAACATCTGTAATTGGCGCGCAATCTGTTCCACCAGTTGAATTATCAATATATTTAATTTTAACTTTAGTAGAGTCCAAAGCAACTCTTATATAAATTACGTATTCTTTCTGGTCATTTGAATATTCATCAGTATCATATCCATATCCGTCGTCATCCACATCAATTTCTGAATCCGTCCCGTAATTTTTATTAAATGCTTTTCCATAATATTCAGTATCACAAGGCATAGTTTCTGAACTTAAATAATAGTCGATACTGTCTTTTGATATAAATGTAATTCCGATTAATTGCCTAGAATCCATTCCTTTGTATTCATAAACTTTAGAATACTTAGCAGAAAGAAAGTCAAACATTTTTTTGGTCGATTCTGAGTTCATTTCCGTTGAATCAACTTGAGTTTTGGTTTCAGATCCGATTTCTTTTTCTAATTCAGAGCTATTCAATTGTTCAGATTCAGTTGTCTTATTTTTACAACCAATGAATATTAAAATCAGAATAAATATTTTTATAGTTCCTATTTTCATCTAATGTGTGCCAACAATTGTATAACCACAACAAACACCATCCCCATTATAGTTATATCGTTTATAGGTTTACGAATATAATAAAAATCCACCTACAAAGAACATTTTAAGAATGTAAAGTAGGTATGACAGCAGTCTTAGTTTAGTTTCGTTCACCCTTTGTTCGGACAAACCCCCATCCAAAAAATAGACCCCGAACCGTAGCTGAACAAAACTCGAACAAAACGCTAGAGGACGCTACGAAAGGCAAGTGCCAAAGCACCGTAGCACCCGTATTTGGAACACTCACTCAGTTTCTGGGACTTCGAAAAGTAAATACCATAGGCATAGCGCAGGCAAACAAGGTGATGCACATGTCCGCTGTTGCTTATAACGTTAAAAAGTATTTGAAGTTTACCAAAAAACTACCAAAAAGCAGTGCTAGAGAACTTGCTTTTTTATTTAAGAAAATAAATGGACTTCAAAACGTAATAAACTTCAATTTAAGCCTACCAGAATTTAACTAAACTGCTTTGCGAAAAAATCAAAAAGCCCTTGAAAAGGACTTAAATGAATTCGTTTTTTATGAATTTATGGACTTGTGCAAGGGTTACCATTGTAGCACGTTTTTATTTTATTAATATTTCAATGTCTTTTGGAGTGAAATTTTCTTCTATTCCGCTGTAGACAGTATGACAATTTCCTTTTATAGTTATTTTGTGATTTACGAGAAGTTCCGATTTCTCTACACTATCTGCTATATTTAATTCAGGTATTTCAAAAATTATTTTTTCTTTGTTTTCTGAAATCATTCCCTTAAAAGTTTTTTTAAATGGTTGAGTCTTTGAAATGGTAAATTCATCCAAATACTCGCTTTCGTCTTGAGTTAAACTCGGTCCCTCAATGAAATGTTTTTTTAATTCTTGAGAAAACCCTTGGTCTTCTACATTTGAATGAAATGAGATTTTCAGATTATTTAGATTTTTAAAAATTCGGATTTTCTTTTCTCCGCTTTTAGGATAAATCAAAGCAGTTATTTCAAAATTATCATCCGTTTTGTAGGTTTCTTTGTCAGTCGTAAAATACATTTCGGTATCAGAAAAGTCATTTTTATTACAACTAAAAGTCAAAATCAAAAGCAGGAAATATGTTAATTTATTCTTCATTTCTCAAATGTACTACAACAATTGTATAACCACAACAAACAGCAATTCAATTGTAGTTATATTCTTTATATACGCAATATATTACTTTTTAATAAGCTATTAAATAAAAAAAAACACCTTATTGTAAAATGTAGTTTCTTATATATGCTTACTTTTTCTAATATTGAAAAGAGCTGGCAGTTTAAAGAGCATCAAGCCATGTATCCAACAAGTAGAAACTCAAAATTGTAACGGTTTGGAAGGATTGGGGAGATTGTGCGCTTTTGGGTTTTAGGGGCGGTTTGTGCATTGGTAAAAACTAAAGGTGCTTAAATGTGCGGTGGACTTTTCTAAATCATGGCATGAAAACTAATGGTATAGTGCTTAGTATTTTTAATCAAAACCCATTTCTGAGTAATACCATCTTTTATCCACTTGTATAATCCTGTATGATGCTCCAATAATACTGTCATTTCCAAAATTCCGAGGATTTTTATTGAAATCATAAATTATCCGTCTCTCCACATCAATTATGCTACTTGACCTATTAATAAAAATAATCAGACTGTCATTTTCTTCGATGAATCCAGAATAATTCGGATTTTTCTTCCCGCTATTTTTTACAACTAAATCAATGTCCAAGTCACGAATATCTCCAATTATGAATTCATCAATTTCATCTCTGTCATAAGTTCCATTGTCATATTTCTCTATTTTTGACACTAAATTGTTCAGGTCATCTTTATACTCCAAAACCCTATTTTCATCAAAAGGGCTACAAGAAATAAGAGTTGATGATAAAATAATTAGGACATTTTTTTTCATATTATTACAACTTTTTGCGTGTATGGAAAGTTATGTGTTTAATAGAAATGACTTTACAAATAAAAATCGGAAGCCAGCAAATATGCAACCAACTTTGTGTTAGCTAAAACTAGCAATACGGTGCCACACGTTTTTTAATTAAATAATCTTCCTTTTTCTCTTTCATTTTTCATATAGTCAATAATCGCTAACCACATTATGGCACTTGATATTATTTGATATTCATCGCTGATAATGTGTAAATAAGTCAGAAGACCATTCGTGTAAGCAGCAAACACCCAAAAAAGCTTTAAAAAATCAAGTCGTTTTTTTATTGGTTTATTTAGAAAACTTAAAGTATAAGTTATCACAATTCCAATAAAACCAACAGTCATAATCAGTCTGTTGTATTCCCAATGTAATATTCTAAGCAATGCTGCAATTAAAATTATTGCAATAAAAAGTTTAGCTATTTTGAAATATCTGGTCTTTATAAATGTTCCATTGAATAGTAGCATTAGAAATCCGATAAATTCACTAATTCCAAGTCCGAGTTGAGTCCAAAATTCAGTATCTGGATTATCGTTAAATTGTGATATTAAAAAGCCGATTAGAGCTATTACAAGTCCAATTCCGATGATTGCTATATAATAAAAGTTCTTTGTTTTCAAATGTTGGGTAACAATTATATAACCACAACAAGCACAATTCAATTGTAGTTAGATGGTTTATGTATGCAATATATTACTTTTTAATAAGCTATTAAATAAAAAAAACACGCCTTATTGTAAAATGTAGTTTCTTAGATATGCTTACTTTAGCTTTAATATTGCTACGAAGTCATAGACTTTAAAGAGCTGGTCTAACGGGCTAAGAACCGGTTCAGTCAAAGGGCGTTCATGTTGGGGCGTACCGACCATGCGAACGCTAGTTATTGTGCCTTGTTTTTTTCTTGTTTAATTATTCCGATGACCTTTGTCAATTTATTCATGCTATTTTTTGAATTCAGTCTAAACAAAAACTCAATAAATACAAACCTTAAAGTTAAAATGAATAGAATAATTCTTAATGCATTTTCTAATTCGCTCCGAATTAATGAAATAATTAATCCTGAAATGACAAACAAAATTAAAGCCCCTAAAAGCAGTTTGTATATTTTACTTATTTGAATTTCCAATATTCCATTTTTGTTATCTAATTTTCCTTTAATGATACAAAATGACCCAAATATTTTTTTTGCTAATTTTATTTCAAAACTATTTTGATTTATCTTTCCGATAAATATTTTATTCCATTCCACAATAAATTGTTCGTCCGACAAAGTTTCATTTTGTAAGTCAGAAAGAGTTTTCGAACTCTCATTCTTTAAGTCAATTAAATACTTTGTTTCTGGAAATATCTTCAATTAGTTCAGGTTTTTTAAATGAGGTACAACACCCATACAACCACAACAAACAGCAATTCAATTGTAGTTATATTCTTTATACATGCAATATATTACTTTTTAATAAGCTATTAAATAAAAAAACCTAGTCTAAAATATTCTTACATATGCTTACTTTTTCTTTAATATTGCTACGAAGTCACAGACATCAAAGAGCTGGTCTAACGGGCTAAGAACCGGCTCAGTCAACAGGGCGTTCATGTTGGGTCGTGCCGACCACACGAACGCTAGTTATCGTGCTTAGTTTTTTTCTTCGGCTTGTTCAAAAAGTTGATTGATAATTTCCTGATATTCTGATGTGTCGAATTCGGATTCTGTAATAAAATCATTGAATGCTTTATTATTCATCCATTTTGGCTTTTCAAAAGGATAACCACCATGTAATCCTAATGCCATGTCAAACCTCAATTTACTTCCCATAGCTGTCATTTCATCAAATGTTGAATGAGATAGCCATAAATCCATTCGTCTTTTAGCTTCAATATAAATTTCAAGTATTCGGTCTTCAGATATTTTTGATGATGTTGTCATTTTTAGTTTTTATTTCGTTTCGTACCAATTTTTATAGGCTAAGTGCTTGTCAAATTCCTCATCATTCATTTTGAACAGAATCTTTGAATATTCCCTTGATTTCGAAATTCCCTTTTCGTTCAGAAAATCAGTAATCATAAAATACACAGAAGGATGTTCAATATCATCCATTTTCAATGTCGAATATCTTTTTCTTGATTTTGGGTATTGTTTCCAAAACCTTTTGTAATCACTATAAATTTGGTCTGTTACTTTCGAAATTATTTCACTTAGTAATTCAATCGGAACCTGATTGTCAGAAAGTCTAGCGTAATACTCTTTAATTTTAGAGTAAAAGTCCTTTTTAGGTTCAATTTTATTTTCAGTTTTCCAGAAAAGCATTTAAGTCAACTGTAATACAATATTTTCGTGTTCTTTTATTATTTCAATTATTCGGTCATAATATTTTAATTCCGATTTGCTTTTTTCACTGCGATGCCATTTTAAGATATATTCCTCGTCAACATCGTGAACTCCAAATCCGCCATACAAAACATCATTAAATGCGTTTAAATTCCGTCCAATTTTCCAATTCAGTCCGAAAGTCATTTTTGATTCTACCTCTCGATAAAATCCTTTCATATTTGAAAATTTATTTCCGTTTATCTCGATTATTCGCATTTTGGTAAATTAAGCACAACACTCATATAACCCCAACAAACAGCAACATCATTGTAGTTATATCGTTTATAGGTTTACGAATATAATAAAAATCCACTTACAAAAAATATTTTAAAATGTAAAGTAGGTATGACAGCAGTCTTAGTTTAGTTTCGTTCGCCCTTTGTTCAGACAAACCCCCATCCAAAAAATAGACCCCCGAACCGTAGCTGAACAAAACTCGAACAAAACGCTAGAGGACGCTACGAAAGGCAAGCGCCAAAGCACCGTAGAACCCGTACTTGGAACACTCACTCAGTTTCTGGGACTTCGAAAAGTAAATATCATAGGCATAGCACAGGCAAACAAGGTGATGCATATGTCCGCTGTTGCTTATAACGTTAAAAAGTATTTGAAGTTTACCAAAAACAACCAAAGAGCAGTGCTTTGTTAGGTTCCTATTGTTTATAAACCATTTTTCTCTGAACTTGTTTTTTAGGGAATTTTAACAGAAACCTTTCCGTTTAAAGTGTTTCCATCTCTTAAAATTGTATTACAAAAAATCAATGTTAATCTTTCACCATCATTGTTAACAAATAATTCAGTTTCAGGAGTAGAATAATATTCCATCAATGCTTGATTACTAGATTTTACAAGCTCTCTTTGTATGTTAGAAATGTCGAACTCATAATTTACACCAAAATATTGTCCTGTTTTTGGATATCCATTGTTCAATTCATTAAACCTGATTTCAAAAATATCTGGCCACGTCCCGAATCTAAATCCAACGTTTCCATCTGAACAGCAATTTGGATCGGTAATTTCTACATTTGCACTTTTCCATGTTCCAGCAAAACTATAATAATTATCTTTTTCAAAAGCACAGGGAATAGCAGAAGTAGTGAATGAAATCCAATTATCCTTTCCGTCAGAACCATTTATTGTATAGGCGGTATAATAATAGGTGGTATTTGGTTCTAAAGAGTCAATATCATGACTAAAAACATATGTTCCTGTATAGTAATCTACCTTGCCTTCAAGTTCGATTACTTGATCATTACTTGAATCATTTTCATCTCCAGCTCTAAATATAAAGCCCACTTTATAAGTATCGGCACTTAGAAAAGCTCTATTAGAAAGATCAATAAAACCATTTAGTCTTACCGAGTTTTCAGAAATATAAGTGGTATATGACGTTACATACGGAGCTTCATAAATTCCTTTTCCTGTTTCAGTTTCCGTTTCTTTTTCACTGCAAGAAGTCATTATACATACAATGGCTAGAAAAGCAAGTAGTTTATTCATTCTGTTTTTTTTAACTAACTTAAATGCTTAATTAAATAAAAGGGCATTTTTATTTAGAGCATTCAGCATTATATTTTTCAACAATTTGAATTAAGTCTTGGTAACCAATTTTACCTAAAGATTTTATAAAACTTATGACTTTTGGACAATCTGAAAAATATTCAATTAGAATTTCATTCCTTTTCTTATGTAAAAGTAAATCTGCTTTAATTCTGGTGCCAGCAAATTCTTGCGGCCTTTTTAAAAAATAGTCTACTGTAGATGTCTTCAGATCCCATACTGTAACTTCTTTATATAATTCACAATAACCTTCTAATATGATTTCGGTAAACTCCAAATTCTTTTTCTTTTTATTTTTATTAAGGGGTTTATGAGTAGTAACAAATGTTTTGTCAGATTTATGATTTAATATAACAACTTTTGAAACCTCATTTCCAGGAATTTCAGATGCTTTTTTAAAAGTCCCTTTTGAATATATAAAATTATTTTTCTTAAGGGAGAAGTATCCAATATCTGCAATGATTTTAGTACCGTCAGTTTTATAAATTGTATCATTTTTTTGACAATAAACACTCAAGGATGTGCAAATTATTAATAATAAAAATGTTTTTTTCATATCATTCTTTTGACTAAGTTATACAGCAATAATACTGAATTTTTTATTAAAATGATTAGCAAATACAATTAATATAATTTAAGCTATTTGTAGAAATAAATTATCCAATTCTATTTGACTTTATTTCTGGTGGTTACAACAAGATTGTGTTGATTAAGCCAAAAGCGTTATGTAGTTTGTTAAAGTGATTTGGTGTTCCAATGGATGAGGGTTCCTTTTTTGTTTTATAGCTATAGTAGTATTCTCCACTATAGTTGCATATTGAAAATCTTTATTCAATTCTATTCTTGGTCTTTTTATATAAACAGAAACAATACCGTTGAAAAAATCTGCCCACATAGTTTTCATAGTCAATTCGTCCAGAACATTGCTGTGATATTTGAATAAAATTTTCTCGTATTTTTTTCGGTTTCTGTCATTCCGAAATGTTGCACAACACTCGTATAACCACAACAAGCAGCAATTCAATTGTAGTTATATTCTTTATACATGCAATATATTACTTTTTAATAAGCTATTAAATAAAAACACACACCTTATTGTAAAATGTAGTTTCTTATATATGCTTACTTTTTCTTTAATATTGCGACGTAGTCACAGACTTTAAAGAGCTAGTCTCACGGGCTAAGAGCCGGTTTAGTCAACAGGGCGTACATGTTGGGGCGTACCGACCATGCAAACGCTAGTTATTGTACGCAGTTTTTTATTATCTCAGTTATAATTTTTCATTCAAATCTTGTCTTCCGATGATTGTCATTATTTCGACAATGTTTTCATTGATTTTATAATAAATACTATCAACTCCACATACGCATCGTCTATATCCTTTTTTAATATAGTCAACGGATTCAAAGGAAAAAGGTCGTTCGGCAATAATGTCAAAATATTCAAAAAAAGATTCGAAATATTTGTCCGCTTGGGTCATTCCAAATTTTTCAACTCCGTAATGGTGAATTCGAATCAAGTCATTTTTAGCTTCATTTGTCAGTTTGTATTTAGCCATTTAGCAAGGACTTTGATTGGGCTAGAATACTTTCTTTACTGTCATTAGTAAATCCGCTGTTTTCAGCTTTTTCCAGTTTAGCTCTAATCCAGTCAATTTGAACTTGTTGTTTTCGGGCTTGCCTGATTAAATCGTTAACTAACTCACTTTTACTTGAATATTCTTTATTGTCAACTTGGGCTTTTAACCACTCGTCGTTCGGCTTTGTAAAAGATATACTTTGTCTTGACATAATTTTATTATTTGATGTAAAAATACACCAAAATCGAATCAAGTGCAAATTTTATGATTAATTAAGTAAATTACAACAAAGTCAAAACGTTTAACCATTTTAAACAAAACATTATTAGAATTGTAACTCCAGTACTAACGAAAACTACACTTTTCCAATAATAAATTCTCGCTAGTTTCCACATCTTTTTACGATATTCCTTTTTTCTATAATCAGCAGTAAGCTTCCAAATAAGAAAAGCAATTATTAAAAAAAGTGATATTGTTATAGGGTATGACTGCAGTCTTGGTTTAGTTTCGTTCGCCGTTTGTTCAGGCAATCGTGAAAGGTGAATCGTGAAAGGGGATTCGGGAATAGCGTCCTGTCATCGTTTTAAAACATCTTTTAACCTCTCGGGTTCTGTTCTTGCTGAATCTTATAATTCTGAATTCTAAATCATCAATCGTTAATCGTTAATCAGAAATTCGTGAAAGGGGAATCGGGAATGGTTGTTGGTTGTTGGTTGTTGGTCAACTATAATCAGGGAGGTTCAAATCGTGAATCGTGAAAGGTGAATTCGTGAAAGGGGAATCGTCAATCGTCAATCATCAATCGTTAATCAGTCTCTTAGAGTAATTTTTTAATTTTATCAAAATCAATTTCTTCAAACTTTTTTATTACTAAATCGGCTTTACTATAGTCTTGGTTTTTTGAGTGGAAACTATCATAACCTATACAAAATATGCCAGCACCTTTAGCGGCTTCAATACCATTGGTAGAATCTTCAATGACAATACATTCATCAGCTTTAAAACCAGAAGCTTTAACAGCGTTAATGAAAATTTCGGGGTGCGGTTTCGATTGTTTTAAATCGGCGCCACTCAATTTTGCAATAAAATATTGATTTAAATCAAACCGATTAAAAATACGCTCAATACTCGGCATGGTGGCAGACGATCCTAAAACCAAGGTGGTACCATGATGGTGTAAATCTTTTATTAAATCCAAAACACCTTCAATTAAATCGAAATCAGTACTGTTATTAAAAACATAATCAAAATGCTTTCTTTTTAACGACACTAAGTATTCTGGGGTTTCTTTTAAATTAAAACATTCACAGACTTGTTTGCAAACGTTAATAGTCGATTTTCCCGTAAAAGTTTCATATAATGAGTCGGATACTTTAACATTCACATCCTTAAACATCCTGTGGTAAGCATAATGGTGTAGAGGTTCGCTTTCAATAATAACCCCGTCCATATCAAAAATAACGGCTTTTAGCATTTCAATTTTTTTTTTGCGAAGATAAAAGAATAGAAAACAATAGCCTAAAATCTGGTTCTTGGGTTTATAATAAAGGTCGAAGTTTAATTATAAAATAAAAATTAATTAAAAACTTATACATTTAGCAAGTTATTACATGTTAGAATGATAAATTGAAAAGTTTAAACGAGTTCTATGCATAAAACTATCTGATTTTTAGAAATTTAACTTAAATGGAGAGAATACAAGCAACATATTTTATTGAAACACCTTATAAGGTAGAACAAGCCGCGGCAGTACTTGCAGGTGAACAATCTAGTGGCACTTTTGTGTCAGTTCCCGGTGAAACAGACGAACTTAAAACACGTTTTGCAGCTCGGGTTGAAGCTATTGTAGTATTGGATGAGGTTTCCGTACCCAGTATGCCAGGCGAAATAATTGATAACAAAACCTATACACAGGCCAAGGTGACCGTATCTTGGTCGGTAGAAAATTTTGGATATAATATTCCAACATTGATATCCACACTTCAAGGCAATTTATATGAATTACGTCAGTTTACAGGGCTTAAATTAGACGATTTTGAGTTGCCAGAGTCTTATAAAAGCTATTTTAAAGGGCCTAATTATGGCATGAACGGCACTAAAAAACTAGCGAGTGTTGGACCAGAACGCCCCATGATTGGTACCATCATTAAACCAAGTGTAGGTTTAACCCCAGAATATACAGCCAATTTGGTTAAAACGTTGGCTGAAGCAGGTATTGATTTTGTTAAAGATGATGAGCTGCTAGCGTCTTCAGGAAACTCGCCTTTTGCAGTTAGAGTTGAACAGATTATGAAAGTGATTAATGATTATGCTGATAAAACAGGTAAAAAAATCATGTACGCCTTTAATATTACGGGCGATTTAGATACGATGAAAACCAATTACGAAACGGTTGTTAATGCGGGAGGTACTTGTGCGATGCTAAGTATTAACAGTGTTGGTTGGGCAGGAGTGAAGCAAGTCTGTGATTGGGGAGAGCTCTCCATTCATGGACATAGAAATGGTTGGGGCATGCTAAACAGGCACCCACTTTTAGGTATAAACTTCCCGGCATACAATAAAATTTGGCGATTGGCAGGTGTCGATCAAATGCATGTGAATGGGATAAAGAATAAGTTTTGGGAATCAGACGATGCCGTGGTACGTTCCATAAAATCGTGCCACACACCCTTTTTAAATAGTGAGTCCGTTATTCCTGTAGTATCTTCTGGGCAATGGGGCGGACAAGCTTTTGAAACTTATAAACGAACACATACAACCGATTTACTTTATATGGCCGGTGGTGGTATCATGGCACATCCATCGGGTCCTGCGGGAGGTGTACGGGCATTGCATCAAGCTTGGGATGCTGCCGTAAAAGGCATGACTTTAGAAGAAACAGCGAAGCAGTATAAAGAATTTGGGGAATCTGTGGTTAAATTTGGTTAAGCTTCATGGGAAAGACTAAAGATATTTTATTGGCCTTTTATGGTGATGACTTTACGGGGTCTACCGATGCCCTTGAGTTTTTAAGTAAAGCAGGTGCAAAAACCGTGCTTTTTCTTGAAAATCCAACCACAGAACTTTTGGAGCAATTCAAAGATTTGGATGCCATTGGTGTTGCGGGAATGACGCGTGCCATGATTCCTGATGACATGGCCAAGGTTTTAGACGAAGCCTTTCAATCTTTAAAAGAATT
The DNA here is from genome assembly GCF_003425985.1 of Mariniflexile sp. TRM1-10. NCBI lineage: Bacteria > Pseudomonadati > Bacteroidota > Flavobacteriia > Flavobacteriales > Flavobacteriaceae > Mariniflexile > Mariniflexile rhizosphaerae. The sequence goes on along the minus strand of NZ_CP022985.1, from coordinate 4,644,853 downwards.
AAAGCCACGTCATGTACATTACAAAGTCTGTTCAACCTTCGATTCTTCACCTGAAATAGGAAATATAGGAACCGCCATTCAGTGTGGCGTAAATGCTTTTAAGAATGACTTCACGCCTATTTTAGTGGCAGCACCCAATTTAGGGCGTTATTCAGCATTCGGGCATTTATATGCACGTATGGGGATTGGCAGCCAAGGCGCTATTTACAGGTTGGATAGGCACCCGTCTATGAGTAAACATCCTATTACCCCGTCGCATGAAAGTGATTTAAGAGTTCATTTATCAAAGCAAATCAATCAGCCAATGGGGTTAATCGATTTGATGGATTTAAGTAAAGATGTTTCAGAAATAAAAGAAAAACTTTCGGATGACATAGAAGCAGGTAACCAGATCGTATTTTTTGATGCGATGTACGAAAACCAAATGCAAATTATAGGTGAAGTTATTGATGCTAAAGTTGATGAAAACACACCACTTTTTTCGGTTGGTTCGTCTGGTATAGAAAAAGCTTTGGGTGATTATTGGGCGAAAACAGGCACACTGAAACTACGCCATGATTGGAAACCATTAGAAGCATGTTACCCGATGTTGGTACTTTCGGGAAGTGTATCTCCAGTTACGGCATCTCAAATTAATTGGGCAGTTGCTAACGGATTTGAAGACATAGCAGTTTCAGTTGAAGCTTTGGAAAACGAAGCATTAGAAGCAAAGTTGATTAACGACTATCAGGAAAAAATAGCAACCTTCTTAAAGGCAGGTAAAAGCGTTATTCTACATACATCAAAAGGCCCTGAAGATTCTAGATTTCAAGAAACCAAATCATTTTTCAATAAACAAGGTTGGGACGAGCAAAAAATGCGTTCACAAACTGCTAAACGTTTCGGTAAAATTTTAGGGCAATCGGCAAGACGTGCTTTAGAGCAGATTCCAGTGAAGCGATTGGTTATTGCGGGTGGCGACACCTCAAGTTATGTCGCCAGGGAATTGGGCATTAAAGCTGTGGAAATGATAGCTCCGGTTTTTACGGGAGCACCTATGTGTCGGGCATTGGCACCAAATTCACCAGTAAACAATATAGAAGTTAATTTAAAAGGCGGACAAGTGGGCGATGAAACCTATTTCGGTGCTTTACAAAAAGGCAAAAAATCAATTTAAACATATATAAACATAGATCATGGCAAAAACATTAGCATTAATACATACATCGGCAACTTTAGTGCCTCTATTTCAAGATTTAATTGATAAACATTTAAAAGGGAAAGACATTAAAATATTTAATATCGTTGATGATAGTTTAATAAAAAACACCATCGAGCGTGGTAAAGTAACACCCGATACCTCGCGTAGGGTTGTAAACTATGTTGGGTCTGCGGAAGAAGCTGGTGCCGATTATATCATGGTTACCTGTTCATCCATTGGTGCTGCGGTAGAAAGTTCGGTACCATTAACAAAAGTACCTGTGTTGCGTGTCGATCAACCTATGGTAGATAAAGCAGTACAATTGGGTAGGCGAGTAGGTGTGATAGCAACGTTGCCAACAACTCTGGAACCTACAAGCGATTTGGTTAGAAGACGAGCCGTTATTTTAAATCAGGATGTAGAAATAACCTCAAAACTATGTGAAGGCGCTTTTGAAGCTTTAATGGGAGGCAAACCAGAGATACACGACCAAATGGTGGCTTCGGCTTTAAAGGAATTAACAGAAAAAGTAGATGTTATTTTATTGGCACAAGCATCCATGGCTAGGGTTGTGGGGCAACTCTCTGAAGCTGATAAAAAAGTACCGATTTTAGCTAGCCCAGAAATAGCTATGGAATATTTAGCCAACATTTTATAGCCTATGAAGCAGGTTGAAAAGTATGCGTTATGGTTGGGGCTTATTTCGGCAGTTGCTCTTTTATTAGCTATAATAATTGATTGGGAAAACTTTATAGCGCCACTATCTGTGATTTCAGCAATTGCTTTGTCTGTTGGTATGCGGACGGTAGCAGCTTTAAAAAGCTACCAGTACACCGCTTGGATTTTAGTCGCTATTGTTTGTGGCATGTTTTATCCATCCGCCTTTCTACAATGGGGCAGTTTCGATCTTCGTAACAAATGGCTCATACTTATTGTGGTCCAGGTCGTTATGTTTGGTATGGGCACGCAAATGAGCATCAGGGATTTTTATGGTATCAAAACCATGGGGAAAGGGGTTTTGGTTGGGATTCTTTGTCAATTTACCATCATGCCTATAGTAGGATATATGTTAACCCGTATATTTAATTTTGAACCTGAAATAGCAGCGGGCATCATCCTTATAGGTTCATGCTCCAGCGGGTTGGCTTCTAATGTTATGGTTTTTATAGCCAAGGCGAACCTAACGCTTTCGGTAACATTAACGGCTGTAGCGACCTTATTGGCACCTATTATGACGCCATTAATGATGAAACTTTTGGCAGGTACCTATGTTGAAATTGATTTTATAGACATGTGTATGCAAATTATAAAAATTGTGATTGTGCCTATTGGTGCAGCGTTACTTTATGATGTTTATTCACAAGATTTCAAAGGAGCCAGAAAACGTATTAATACAGCCTTTTTTGTAGCATTCGGTTGGTTGTTGGCTATGATTTTTGGACTTTGGAACTTTTTGGAGTCTCTTTCATCTGAAAGTACGATGCAAATCGTAGAACTAATCAATTTCATTTTTGGGGCCGTTATTGTGGGTAAGCTCTATTACCATTTGGTTACTTTCAAACCTACAATCCATAACTTTATGCCCATACTTTCTATGTTTGGTATTGTGTATTTTACAACGGTGACCACCGCAGCAAGTAGAGATAATATACTTACCATAGGCATTTTTATACTATTAGCATCTATTATACACAATGCATTAGGCTATACTTTTGGATATTGGATTAGTAGAGCCTTAGGGTTAGATAAAGATTCATGCAGAACCGTCGCTTTAGAGGTTGGCTTGCAGAATGGCGGTATGGCATCAGGATTAGCTGGTTCTATGGGAAAACTGGCAACGGTTGGTTTGGCGGCAGCGGTTTTCAGCCCTTGGATGAATATTTCAGGCTCATTATTGGCAAATTATTGGAGGAAGAAAGAAGAAGAAATAGTTTCTAAAGAGGATACGGCATAATTTTTTTGGCGTTACCCTATCGGATCGACATATGAATATCAATTTATTCTCATTTAGTCTATATGTATTCAGTGTTCAGTGTTCAGTTCAGTCGCAGTTGGTCTCAGTCGCAGTTTTCAGTTGCAGTGGAATTTAATCCAAATACAGATTTTGAAATAGCAGGTTTCTTTTTGAGCCATAACAACTCTGCAACTCTGCAGCTTTGAAACTCTGCAGCTTTGAAACTTTGAAACTTTGAAACTTTGTAGCTCTGCAACTTTGCAACTTTGAATCTTCAATCAGGGACTAATGATTTAAAATATTAACTTGTGAATATAAATATGTTACTATATTAGACACATCAAAAACCAATTTCAATGATGACAAAAGGACGATTAGAAGCATTTACCGATGGCGTTTTAGCAATCATTATAACCATTATGGTATTAGAATTAAAAGTACCCCATGGTGGAACTTTTGAAGATTTAAAACCCTTGCTACCTGTCTTTGGAAGCTATATTCTTAGTTTTATTTACATCGCCATTTATTGGAATAACCACCACCACATGATGCAAACCGTTAAGCATGTAACGGGCAAAATTTTATGGGCAAACATGCATTTGTTATTCTGGTTATCATTAATTCCATTTGTATCAGGTTGGATGGGAGAAAACCATTTTACAACAGCAGGGGTGTTTTTGTATGGCGTCGTTTTATTGGGTGCAGCAATCGCTTATTTTGTATTACAATTTTTAATTATCAAAAGTCATGGCAAAGATTCTATTCTATCTAAAGCCTTAGGAAAAGATTTAAAAGGGAAAGCATCTCCAATACTTTATATTACAGGTATTATTTCGGCATTTTTTAATGTTTGGATCAGTGGTTTTATGTTTGTTTTTGTAGCTATTATGTGGTTAATACCAGATAAGCGTATTGAAAACAAGCTTAAAGAGGAACGTTTTAAAAACGGTTTATAGTTTTTTTCTCAAATCGGTTTTAATAAAAATACCCACTTGTAATCTGTGTAAATTTAGTCCGTTTATCTTATGGTTTAAATACCCCAATTGTATGTTATTGGTTTTGGATATATTTAGACCCACGGCAGCGTAAAGTCTATTTTCTCTAGCTGTGTCTTTTTTTAGATTGGCAAAAAATTCGTTATTAACATTTAAAAAATAATCTTCTGTCAAGGCTATTTTTGAACCTAAGCAATAGCGCAGTCGGTGTTTCGTATCCAATTTGTGCGCAAAATTCAAAAAACGGTGCGCTATTCTTAATCTATGGGAAATAGGTAATTTATTAAGTTTGTGTTTATAGCTTAATTGTTCGTAAATTCTATTTTCATAGAGGTGAGGAAAACCAATATCCGTAAAAGTTCTGTCAATATCCAAATACCCATAAGTTAGGGTGAAAGTAGTGTTTTTGCTTATTTTGTAATTTATTCCTGTGTAAACAAACAAGAGGTTTATATTGTTAAAAACTTCGTAGGATCTTAGTTGTACACCTGTTTTAATGCCAATTTTGTTAGATACTGCGTGGGTTGCATCAAGCATATACCAAGCGCCTAAGGAGCTTTCAGGGGTTTTTTGTGCTTGGCATAAGGGCATAGCAAGAGCAAGAGCTATAAAAGCTGTGATCGTTTTCATTTTTTAAAAATTTGAATTTTAATAAGATAAAAGGAGCTCAGTTTGAGCTCCTTTTACGGCTAGTAAGTACCTGTTAAATGTGTTCTTCTAAATGATGGTGTTCATCAATTAGTGGTCCACCTTCTATAATTTGTTGAGATGCTTGATGTGCAAATTTCTCGAAGTTTAAGTGGAATGAATGGGCTAGTTGAATCGCTTTTCCAATGTATGCGCCTTTTTGTAACCAAGTATTCATAGGATCTAACATTTCTGTTGGAACTCCAGGGCAATATTTAGGCATAAATAAGCCAAAGATGGGATTTTGCTCGTAATCTACATGATCGAGTTCACCATTAAGTATGGCAGTAATCATAGTTCTGGTATATTTTAATTTGATACGGGAACCTACACCATAAGGGCCTGCGCTCCAACCTGTATTAATCAACCATACATTAACACCTGCTTCTTGCATTTTTTTACTTAACATTTCGCCATAAACCGCAGGGTGCAAAGGCATAAAAGGTTCTCCAAAGCAAGCAGAGAACGATGGAACAGGTTCGGTAATACCAGCTTCTGTACCAGCTACTTTTGCGGTATAGCCAGAAATAAAATGGTAGGCAGCTTGACCAGGGGTTAGTTTAGAAACTGGAGGCAATACACCAAAGGCATCACATGTGAGGAAAAATATGTTTTTTGGGTTATTGGCATACAAGGTTTCCTGTATGTTGTCTATATGGTAAATAGGGTAGCTTACACGCGTGTTTTGGGTAATGCTACTATTCATATAATCGACTTCACCGTTATCTTTAAGCACCACGTTCTCAAGTAGTGCTCCAGGTCTAATGGCCCTGAAAATATCTGGTTCTTTTTCTTCGGTTAAATCAATGACTTTAGCATAGCAACCACCTTCAAAGTTAAAAATGGTGTTATCGGCAGTCCATCCATGTTCGTCATCACCAATTAGCTTTCTTTCGGGATCGGCAGATAGGGTTGTTTTTCCTGTACCCGATAAACCAAAGAAAATAGCTGTATCGCCTTTTTTGCCCACGTTTGCAGAGCAGTGCATGGGGAGTACGTTTTTTTCAACAGGTAAAATTAAATTTAATGCAGAAAAAATACCTTTTTTCATTTCGCCGGTATAGGCAGATCCTCCTACTAAAGCAATTTTATCGGTAAAGTTTATAATAGAGAAATTGCCTTGGCGGATACCAAAACCGGCTGGGTCTGGGCAAACATAGCCTGGTGCGCAAAGTACCAACCAATCTTCTTTAAAGTTTTCTAGCTCTTTTTTGCTAGGTCTTAAAAACATATTATATACAAATAAGTTAGACCAAGGAAGCTCCGTAATGGTTCTTATATTTGTTCTAAATTCTGGCTCGGCGCATACATAACCATCTCTGGCATAAAGTTCTTTTCCTGAAAGGTATTTAATCACTTCATTTTTTAGTTTTTTAAAGTTTTCTGGTGATACAGGTTTATTTGTTTTACCCCACCAAACTTTTTCGTTCGTGTAATCGTCTTTTACAATAAAGCGGTCTTGGGGAGAACGTCCTGTAAATTTACCTGTATTAATAGCTAAAGTACCGTTTGCAGTTTCTTTGCCCATGTTTTTTTCAACTGTAATTTGTTGAAGTTCTTCGGGTTGTAAATTCCAATGTACGGTTACGTTTTTTAAACCATAGCTTTCCAAGCTTTTTTGTGGTTTAAGTGTTGTTGCATCATTCATTTTTTTAATTTTAAAGTTCTTATTAATATTTTATTTTAAAAAGGCCAAATAATTGGCACTAGTATCAGTGTTATGACAAAAAGTAGCAGTAGTAAAGGGGTTCCAACTTTTAAGTAATCTAAAAACTTATAGCCTCCTGCAGTCATTACCATAGCATTGGTTGGCGTTCCAATAGGTGTTAAGAATGCTGTTGAAGCGCTTATGGCCACCACCATCATGAACGGCTCGGGCGCTAAGTTTAATGAGCTTGCTGCTAGCATGGCTATAGGAGCCATAAGTACGGCGGTCGCTGAGTTACTTATAACTTGACTAAATAAAGTTGTTAGTAAAAAGACCCCTGCTAATAATACTATGGGGTGTATCGCACCTAAATTATCCACTAGGCCAGTAGCTACAAGTTGTGCAGTGCCTGTTTTTTGCAACGCAATACCCATCGGCAACATGGCAGCAATTAAAACCACGCTGGTCCAACTAATGCCTTTATAAGCTTTGGAAATCGGTACACAGCCAGTGAGTAAAACAATGCCAGCTGAAATTAAAGCAGCAATAGAGCCAGGAACTATATCGAATACCATAAGCGCAATCATTATTAGTAATGAAGCTAAAGCGATGTAAGATTTAAAATTTAGGTTTTCAATATTTTTAGCCATGCCTTCGGGGCTTCCTATTATTACCAAATTTTCATGTTGCTTTTTTAGTTCATCAATGTGTTCCCAAGTACCTCTAATTAAAAAAGCATCTCCAGCTTTTACTACAATCTCTTTATCTTGTAATGGTTTGTTGTTTCTTGAGGCAGCTAATAATTGAATACCAAATCGTTTAAAATAATCCCCTAGTTTGTATTTTCTTCCAACTAAAATAGAATTAGGGTTTACAATTACTTCGGTCATACCAACCTCTTGGTTTATAAGGTTGTGTTTAAGCTCATCCATAATGGGTTCTAGAGGCAGAAGTCCTAATCTGAAAGTAATCATTATTTTGTTTATGGCTTCAGTTTCCCCTTTAACAGTAATGATGTCGTGGTAATATAATTCGGTCTGCGGACTTGGAAATTCTTCAAACGTATGAATGCCTTTTAACACCTTTGGATGCCTTCTTTTTATTCTAATGATGGAAACATTGTAATTTTTTTCAAATAGCCAATCTTCCAATTTTGTATTTATAAGTGGCGATAGTGATCTTATACGTAATCTATAATAATCGTTATCTACTTTATACGCTTCAATCCAATTGTGTAGGGTAGATTCAATATTTACGGGTCGATTATTTGTTTTGTTCTTCGGAAGTAATTTGTATCCTAAATATTTGAAATATAGCAAAGTGGCTATTAAAAGAGGCAGTCCAATTAGAGCAAATTCAAAAAATGAAAATCCTTTGTATCCTGCATCTATTAGCACATTGCTTGCAATGATATTTGGAGGCGAACCTGTTAGTGTTAGTAAGCCTCCCGTATTTGATCCAAATGCTAAGGGCATGAGCATCTTTGATGGTAGTGTACCAATACTCCAAGCCGATGAAATTGTTAAAGGCGTTAGGGTAGCAACCGTTCCTGTGTTGCTTACTAAGCCAGAAAGTAAACCAGCGCCTAATGTTATCATAAACAATAATTTAGGGATGCTTTTGCCGGCCCATTCAACAAATTTTTTGCCAGCTATGGCAGTCCAGCCTGTTTGCGCTATGCCTTCTCCTACAATAAATAGTGCTGCAATCAATATCACAGTTGGATTGCTGAATCCGCTTAAAGTTTCAGTAATATTTAAAATTCCAGTTAAGAATAGACTTAACATCGAAATAAGTGCAACAACATCTGGCGTGAATTTTCCCCAAATAAAAAGTAGTATTGTTATTGCTAAAATGGTGAGCATTAAAGGTACCATATCTAATAATTGTTTATTAAGTTTACAATTTATTAAGCAACCGTAAATGTTTGTAATCCAAGGTTGTTTCAGTAGTTTACAGGATAAAATTAGGCTGTATTATGTTTAAAAAGCATGACATAAGTCAGGCTTTAATAAAGTATAGCATATTTAAATTATTGGTATATTTAAGCTATAATTGATGTGTAATAAGTAAGCGAAAACGTATTCGTAATTAAGAATTTTAGGTATTGTGTTGTTTTTATTTAGAATTATACTTTTAACATTTTATAAACTTTAAGAAAAAGGACTAAATAATTAAATAAACAGCGTTAATTTTGTTATAAAATATTTAAAAAAGATGAAGTTAGACATACTTGCTATAGGAGCACATCCAGATGATGTCGAATTAGGTTGTGGCGCCACCATAGCAAAAGAAATAGCAAACGGTAAAAAAGTAGGTATCATAGATTTAACACAAGGCGAATTAGGAACGCGTGGCACTGCTGAAACAAGATTTGAAGAAGCCGAAAATGCATCTAAAGTATTAGGCGTATCGATGCGTCTTAATTTGAAATTTGCCGACGGTTTTTTTGACAATGATAAAACACATCAATTAGTTCTTATTAATAAAATACGTGAGTACCAACCAGAAATAGTTATTTGTAATGCTATTGATGATAGGCACATTGACCATAGTAAAGGGAGTAAATTGGTAAGTGATGCCTGTTTTTTAAGCGGACTTGTGAAAATTGAAACAAAAACTGAAACTGGCGAATTGCAAAATGCCTGGAGACCCAAGCATGTGTACCATTATATACAGTGGAAAAATTTAGAACCCGATTTTGTTGTTGATGTTTCTGAGTTTATGGAAACCAAGATGAAAGCGGTATTGGCATATAAAACACAATTTTATGATGCCAACAGTAAAGAACCAGAAACGCCTATTTCCAGTAAAAATTTTACCGATAGTATTTTATACCGCGCCAGGGATTTGGGGCGTTTAGTGGGTGTAGAGTACGCCGAAGGTTTTAATGTTGAGCGTTTTGTTGCTGTAGATAGTTTATTCAATTTGAAATAGTTATCAATAAACAGTTTTTTATTTATAAAATTAGTTTAAAATTTTCAAAAAAGTCTTTGTAGAAAAGCTTGAAATCAGTTACATTTGCACTCGCATTAATAATGCATGCTACATGGTGGTTGTAGCTCAGTTGGTTAGAGCATTGGTTTGTGGTACCAAGGGTCGCCGGTTCGAGCCCGGTCTTCCACCCAAAAAGCAAAAGCCTTTCAAGAAATTGAAAGGCTTTTTTTGTGCTCAAAAGGCACATTCAGAAGTAAGAGTACTTTTGAGTAAAACTAACATAAAAAATGACCGATTTTGATTTTCAAAATCGGTCATTTTTGTTATTTGGAGTTTTTTAAGGATAATTTTATAGAAAAGAATGCGTTTTTGTTTCCAACAGGACACAAGTATCCCATCGAAGTTAGCTTTCGTTTTTTTAAGCAGCTAAGTTTTTAAATCGAGAGCTGTAAATTCTTCTTCCAATTTCAAGAGCATTGGCTGTATGGATTCCGAAGAAAATCCAGAGAATCTCGCTCTTTTGGGTTTTGGCCTTGATCTTTTTCAGGTTGTAATGTTCTTTTTCTTTACCAAAGCTTCCTTCAAGACGTGTGGAACGTTCTTTTTTGATTTCTCTGGCCAAAATTTTACGCTGTTCTTCGTTTTTACCAGCCTTTCCTTTTCTGATAAAATCGGTCTGGATTTTGCGACTTGAGGTAAATGTTCGGTTTTTATTGGTAGCATAAATAGCATCTGCCCCCAGTATTTTTATTTTAGTCTTGGTCAGGTTTTGGGCGCAAGATACACTGCTCTGCAAACGGGTCCCTTCATTGAAGGCACGGTACTGGATATGCTCAATAAAATTGATTCCGTCTATTTGAACTTTGTTCACTTTTGCTCCAAATTCTACCTGTTTGGTTTCTTTGCCCCGCACAATTGGACGAATGTAACTTTTGCTGATGCTTACGATTCTATCGGGAACACTTTTTCCTGTTTTAAATATTTGTGCCTGTTGCCGGTAAACTTTGGCAATAATGGATCGTTGTCGCTTGTATTTAGCGGTGGATTCAAATGGATATTGATTTTCTATCTGACCCAGTGCACCGTTAAGTTTGTACAGTAATTTCAGTAACCCTCGGGTTACTTTTGTGCGGTATTTGGATTGTTTCTTTCGTTTTTTCGAATACTCGTTATAGCGTCTGCACCAATCCAGATATTTGGTCCTGGGCAATTTGATTTTCAAAGTGCGGCATAAGGATTCCATTTGTCTGTAGTTCCACTGAACGCATTCCCAAAGCAATTTCTGATTGGTTGGAAAACGCACTTCGCTCTCGTAACAGGTCGCATCGGTAAACATTTTGTCCAGGTCCTTCATATAAGGAATCCAGTTCTTGGCAAGTACTTCTTGGGATCTTCTAATATTTAAACCCTTGGAAAGCTCCATCCTGATTTGGCTCACGATCTTAAAGTTGGTCAGCGGTTTATCGATGGGAATTAGAATATCGCAAAAAAACTGCATGAAAATATTTCCATTCAAAAGCTCGATCAGTTTCTTGTCCGAGCATCCATAATAGTTTTTGAGCATCATCAGGGCAATTTTCCCTTTGGGACTAAAATAGCAATGGGTTCCTTTTTTAGAATCTTTCAATTTGAAAGATTGACCAAGCTCGGAAAAAGGCGTGGAAAGGTAAATTTTGCCCAAATCGGTTTTTAGAAATTGGGCATAAAATCCATCAAAATCTTTATTGATGGCGAAAATTGGAATTTCGTATTGAAATTCGCTTAAACGTATTATTTTTGGCATCACACTTTAAAAGAAAACCCCGTTTTTGGCCCGTTTGGAGCAATTTCGGGGTTTGTTCCTTCTAATATAATACCTATTTTATTGAAAAACAATAGTTTATATTATTATGAATATGCCTCAAAAATTTAGTTTTTAGTCTGCCTTAATCCGCTTATCCCTATTAGCCAATTCCCAAGCGGTATGGAAAATCAAGCGTGCGCGGGTTTCTAATAAATCATATTGAATTTTATCAGGGGTATCGGTTGGTTTATGGTAATCGGCGTGGATGCCATTAAAATAAAAAATAACAGGAATATCATTTTTTGCGAAATTATAATGATCGGAGCGGTAATAAAAACGGTTTGGGTCGTTATCATCATTATAGGTATAATCAAATTCCATATTAAAGTATGCCTTATTAACAGCTTCAGAAACATCGTGTAACTCTTGGCTTAATTTATCAGAACCTATTAAATATAAATAATTGCGCTGGTTTTCGTGTTTAGGATCGACACGTCCAATCATATCTATGTTTAAGTTAGCTACCGTATTTTTTAAAGGAAAAATAGGATCTACATCGGTATAATAGCGTGAGCCATAAAGCCCTATTTCTTCTCCTGTTACGTGCAAGAAGAGTACGCTACGTTTAGGACCATGACCTTTATCTGCAGCCTCTTTAAAAGCTTTGGCAATTTCTAAAATGGCAACAGTACCAGAGCCATCATCATCGGCGCCATTATTTATACTTCCGTTTCTTGAAATACCAATATGGTCTAAATGCGCCGAGATTATAACAACTTCATCTGGTTTTTCTGAGCCTTTTATATAAGCTAATACATTTTCAGAAGCTTTTGCATTATTAGAAAAGAATGTTTCAGGAATTTCTTGAAAATAATCACCATCTGCAATTGGTGAAGGTATTCCTAAATCAACATAGTGGTTTTTAATAAATTCAACAGCTTTTTTTTGACCTGGTTCACCTGTTTTTCTGCCTTCAAATTCGTCGGAAGCATAGATGTAAAGTGCCTCTTTTAAATTATTTTCAGTAATGGTTTTTGCATAATCTGTGGCTTTGTCAGCATTGTTTGCAGTGTTTTTATTTTGACAGGTACTACAGCTTACTATTAGTAAAGTGATGCAAGAAAGCAAGATTGTTCTTTTCATTTGTTGAGGCGTTAATTTTATACTATAATACAAAAATGAATTATAGAAAGCAATTTTTAAGATTAATTTAGGAATTGGTTATTGGCATCTATCTGAAGACGTTTCGATTGATTGGCTATTTGCCATGCCGTTGCAAAAATGAGTTTAGTTCGTTTTTCTAACAAATCGTATGCTATTTTATCGGGTGTATCGGATGGTTGATGGTAATCGCTGTGTTCGCCATTAAAATAGAATATTACAGGAATGTCTTTGCATGCAAAATTGTAGTGGTCTGATCTGGTATAATATTGATTTTTGTCTCTTTCGGCATTATACCTATAATCTAAATCTATATTAAAAAAGGCGTTATTGACTTTTTCAGAAAGGTAATGCAGCTCTTTGCTTAACCTATCTGAGCCAATAAGGTAGATGTAATTTTCATTGTTTTTATGAATATCATCAACTCTACCAATCATGTCAATATTAAGATCGGTAACAGTGTTTTCTAAAGGAAACACAGGATTAAGAACATAGTATTCAGAACCTCGTTTTCCAATTTCTTCGGCAGTGAGATGCAAAAAAAGAATGCTTCGCTTAGGTCCATGCCCTTCTTCTTTTGCAATGTTAAAAGCCTGTGCTATTTCCATGATAGCTACGGTACCCGATCCGTCATCGTCGGCACCACAGTTTACCTGTCCGTCATTGGTAACCCCAAGATGGTCTAAATGCGCAGAAATTATAATCACTTCGTCTGGTTTTTCAGAACCTTTTATATAGGCAAGAACATTTTCGGAAGCTTTAATACCATTTGAAAAAAAGTCTTCAGGTATAGATTGGTAGTAATTGTTAACTCCTAAAGGCGATTTAATGCCTTCTTTTTGATAATACGTTTTAATGAATTCTGCCGCCTTTTTTTGCCCAATTTCGCCCACACGCCTGCCTTCAAAATCTTTCGAAGAAAACGCATATAAATGAGTGCTTAATTCCTTGGATGTTATTGTATTAGCATAATTAATAACTAAAGTGCTGTCTTCTAGTTTTATACTGTCTTTAATACTTTGTATTCTTGCAGTATATTTTGGTGTGGCACAAGTGCCAACTAACGTAAATGCAGAGAGTATGAAAAAGGTTTTCATATATAAATTATGCTGTTTAGTTATCTTATAACTTACAGTAAAACCATTCTCTGGGGCAGGAAAACGTTTAGAATGTTAGTTTCATTTATTAAATTGTTTTACAAAGATACGATAAAAGAAGAAATTACTTACTGCTCTATATCTAAATCTGTTGTATTATTTTCAACATCCTCAAATTCAGATGTTTCAATGTCTAAATTTTCCAATTCTTCAATGGCTTCTTCTTCAAATTGTGCTTCTTTTTCGTTTAGAATTTCGGTGTTTGCCACTTCTGTTTTAATAAAAAATGCTTTATAGGTGGTTATTGCTAAAGCACATGTGGTTAGTAAAAAAGTAAATTGAATAATCTTTTTAACCTCACCAGCTCTTTTTGATAAATAAAAAGCAATACCACCAAAAACCAACGCCGAAGCAGCAGGAAAAACTGCTAAATTTGAAATTGGCAGTACAGAAAAAATAATAGCTAAAATAGAAGCTATGATGGCTAAAATTGTAAATACTTTTTTCATCTGTTATAAATTTAGTTTTTTAAACCTGAAACCGATTTAATTTTTAATTCGCCATTGCCTACAGGTATTTTAAATTTACCATAAACAATTATCTTGTTTTCATCGGCAGTTAACCATAAAAAATTATTGTTTTTTCCTTGTAAAACATGAGTTTCGCTAGAACCAACAGCCAATTTGTAACATGCTTTTTTACCAATAGCTGTAGAGATGGTTTCTTTGCCTAAATAGGTTATAATGCCTTTAATTTCTTCATTATCAAATAATATGGTGAACGATTTTTTTGTGCCTACAGGCATGCTCTTGTAATCGAAAGTTCTCATATAATATAAAGTAGACACAATATCTTTTGTTCCAGAATTAATTTTGATGCTACTGTTTTTAATGGAATTATTCTTTCTTTTCATTACAGATTTCACTGTATGGGCGCTATTGTTAAAAGTGTATTTCATGTTTTTGAAATAGTTACCTTCATTCACGTCTCTATTATATAAGTACGGCGTTAAGCTATGGGGGTTTACATAACTTTCGTATAAATCTCTAATTTTAAAGAAATTGTCCCATTTGCTATAGGTTGCTGCTGTACATTTTAGTCTTAAGAGTGTAGCTTTTGATGTTTTAACTTGGGTAGTTTCCATTATTACTTGGGCAATATCTGTTAAAACGCCAGACATATTGTACGAAGCCGTATAGGTAAGTTTTTCGCCAGCTGCTATAGCTTTGTTTTGAGCAAAAAGTGGAGCGGTTAAGCTTAAAAATAAAACAAAATGAATGAGTGTTCGAGTCATATAATTAAATTAATTTATAATGGAGCAATTAGCATTTATTGTGCCGAAAATACAATGCTTTAAGATATTATACTAATTTTTTTTTGTATTAAATATTTGAGCCCTGCTAACTGACATTTGTCATAGTTTTTTTTGTGAACTCCCTGTATATTTATTGTTTATCAATTTCATTATTAAAGTATTGCATTATGCTAGCTTTTTAAAATTGAATAAACGAAACACCTTAACTAATTAGAAAATAATAGTGAGTATGTCATCTTAAATACCAATGAATATACACATGAAACACCCATGGGAATTGCATTCACACCACGAGGATGATTATTCAGCGTGTTTCATCTAACTAAATTAAAAACAATAAATATTAACAGATGAAACACCATGAGAACAGTTGTTCATACATGGGGATGATTGTTAAAGGTGTTCCATCTGACAATTGAAAAACAATAAATATTAACAGATGAAAGCTATATTGTTACCAACCGACTTTTCTAAAAACTCAATAAACGCTATAAATTACGCTATGGAACTCTATAAGAATGTGCCATGTGTTTTTTATATTCTTAATGTGCAAAAAACATCTTCCTTCATTTCAGATGATATTATGGTTGCCAATGCTTCGGCAACAATTTATAATACCATTGTAGATGCAGCAAAAAAATCAATCACCAATATTATAGCAAAAATAGAAGCCCGATATAATAACGAAAAGCATCAGTTTAAAACGATTGTAGATTATGACAATTTTGTAGATTCTATCAACCAGGTTTCAAAAAAATATAAAATAGATTTAATAATTATGGGAACCAAAGGAGCATCGGGTTTAAAAAAAGTGCTTTTTGGAAGCAATACGGTTCATGTCATTAAACGAAGCAATGTCGCCGTTTTGGCAATACCAGATAATTGTAAATTTTCGGGTTTAGAAAAAATAGCATTCACAACTAGTTTTAAAAAACTATATAAAAAGGATGATTTTAATTTGTTGTCAAGTATGGTGTCTTTAAACTACAGTAAACTGTATGTTTTACATGTGATTTGTGATGACGCTTATTCTGATGAACTTAATAGCGGTATTGATTTTTTTAAATCGAATTTTAGATACCCCATTTTTAAATATTTACAGGTAAATGATAATGACGTATATAAGGCAGTACATGAATTTGCGGTAACAAATGCTATTAAAATGATTGCGATGACCGTAAATAAATACTCTTTTTTTGAACGTTTATTTAATAAGCATGCTTTCGAAAATATGGCATATAATATTGATATCCCTTTTTTGGTAATGAAAAACAGTCAAAATTAATTATTAGAAACAGATGATACCCCATGAGAATGGTAGTCAAACACATAAGGGGATTATTCAGTGTGTTCCATCTGACCAAATTAAAACAATAAATACTTACATATGAAATATTTAATAATTGGATTGCTTGTTTTCAGTATGATTGGTTGTAAGGATAATAGATATACAATCAACATGAATACTGCGGATTTTTATGGGAAAAAAGCAGATCCGCATCCTGGAAAAAAACTTATGGAAATGTATTGTTATGCTTGTCATGATGCAAAAACGCCGGAAGAAAACCGACTTGGACCACCCATGATAGCTATTAAAATGCGCTATATTTTTAAAGACACTTCTAAGGATGAATTTATAAACGATATCCAAAACTGGATTAAAAACCCTAGCGAAAAAGATGCTAAAATGTTTGGAGCTGTCAAACGTTTTGGTGTGATGCAAAAATTGCCATACCCGGAAAATGATGTTGAACAAATAGCCGATTATATTTTTGATAATGACATTGAAGAACCAGAATGGTTTCAAGAACATATGAATCAAAATATGGGTAAGGGAATGAAAGGTATGCGATAAATCCACTCTAAATTATGTAACATTTTTTTTGTTTCTTCGTCATATAAATATCAATCAAAAAAATAACCATCATGAGAGAAGATAATCAACTTTTAGTAATTACCCATTTAAGCCAGTTGGTTACGTTAGTAACAGGTTTTGGTAGTTTGTTAATACCGTTAATAATTTGGCTTACCCAAAAAGACAAAGTGTATCAAATGGATGCGCACGGTAAAAACATAGTAAATTTTCAGTTAAGTTTAATAGTGTATTTTATAATATGTATCCCATTGATTTTACTACTTGGTTTAGGTATTTTAGGTTTTATTGTATTGGGCATTATTTCTATTATATTTCCTATAATAAATGCCATAAAGACTAGTAATGGCGAAATACCAAAATACCCTTTATCTTTTACTTTTATTAATTAATAAATTCCTGTAATGGGGTAGGTTTAAAGATAAATTTAAAAGACCATCAAATAATTAGGCACATTCAGAAGTAAGAGTACTTTTGAGTAAAACTAACATAAAAAATGACCGATTTTGATTTTCAAAATCGGTCATTTTTGTTATTTGGAGTTTTTTAAGGATAATTTTATAGAAAAGAATGCGTTTTTGTTTCCAACAGGACACAAGTATCCCATCGAAGTTAGCTTTCGTTTTTTTAAGCAGCTAAGTTTTTAAATCGAGAGCTGTAAATTCTTCTTCCAATTTCAAGAGCATTGGCTGTATGGATTCCGAAGAAAATCCAGAGAATCTCGCTCTTTTGGGTTTTGGCCTTGATCTTTTTCAGGTTGTAATGTTCTTTTTCTTTACCAAAGCTTCCTTCAAGACGTGTGGAACGTTCTTTTTTGATTTCTCTGGCCAAAATTTTACGCTGTTCTTCGTTTTTACCAGCCTTTCCTTTTCTGATAAAATCGGTCTGGATTTTGCGACTTGAGGTAAATGTTCGGTTTTTATTGGTAGCATAAATAGCATCTGCCCCCAGTATTTTTATTTTAGTCTTGGTCAGGTTTTGGGCGCAAGATACACTGCTCTGCAAACGGGTCCCTTCATTGAAGGCACGGTACTGGATATGCTCAATAAAATTGATTCCGTCTATTTGAACTTTGTTCACTTTTGCTCCAAATTCTACCTGTTTGGTTTCTTTGCCCCGCACAATTGGACGAATGTAACTTTTGCTGATGCTTACGATTCTATCGGGAACACTTTTTCCTGTTTTAAATATTTGTGCCTGTTGCCGGTAAACTTTGGCAATAATGGATCGTTGTCGCTTGTATTTAGCGGTGGATTCAAATGGATATTGATTTTCTATCTGACCCAGTGCACCGTTAAGTTTGTACAGTAATTTCAGTAACCCTCGGGTTACTTTTGTGCGGTATTTGGATTGTTTCTTTCGTTTTTTCGAATACTCGTTATAGCGTCTGCACCAATCCAGATATTTGGTCCTGGGCAATTTGATTTTCAAAGTGCGGCATAAGGATTCCATTTGTCTGTAGTTCCACTGAACGCATTCCCAAAGCAATTTCTGATTGGTTGGAAAACGCACTTCGCTCTCGTAACAGGTCGCATCGGTAAACATTTTGTCCAGGTCCTTCATATAAGGAATCCAGTTCTTGGCAAGTACTTCTTGGGATCTTCTAATATTTAAACCCTTGGAAAGCTCCATCCTGATTTGGCTCACGATCTTAAAGTTGGTCAGCGGTTTATCGATGGGAATTAGAATATCGCAAAAAAACTGCATGAAAATATTTCCATTCAAAAGCTCGATCAGTTTCTTGTCCGAGCATCCATAATAGTTTTTGAGCATCATCAGGGCAATTTTCCCTTTGGGACTAAAATAGCAATGGGTTCCTTTTTTAGAATCTTTCAATTTGAAAGATTGACCAAGCTCGGAAAAAGGCGTGGAAAGGTAAATTTTGCCCAAATCGGTTTTTAGAAATTGGGCATAAAATCCATCAAAATCTTTATTGATGGCGAAAATTGGAATTTCGTATTGAAATTCGCTTAAACGTATTATTTTTGGCATCACACTTTAAAAGAAAACCCCGTTTTTGGCCCGTTTGGAGCAATTTCGGGGTTTGTTCCTTCTAATATAATACCTATTTTATTGAAAAACAATAGTTTATATTATTATGAATATGCCTAATTATTTGATGGTCTTTTTCATTTTTAAATATATAAGATTCCTCATTCGAGGGAATGACAAAACTAACTATTCAGCATTACGGGCATTACTAGCATAGTTACTTGCTCACCATCATCTAAACCATCAATAGGCGTTAAAATACCGGCTCTATTAGGCATACTCATTTCTAACTGTACCTCATCAGAATTTAAATTGTTTAGCATTTCGGTTAGAAAACGTGAGTTAAAACCAATTTGCATATCATCGCCTTGGTAATCGCAGGTTAAACGCTCTTCGGCTTTGTTGCTATAGTCGATGTCTTCTGCAGAAATATTAAGTTCAGCTCCAGCAATTTTTAAGCGAATTTGGTGGGTTGTTTTGTTCGAGAAAATACTAACACGACGCACTGAGTTTAAAAACTGTGTTCTGTCAATTACTAATTTGTTAGGGTTTTCTTTAGGGATTACCGCTTCGTAATTAGGGTATTTACCATCAATTAAACGGCAAATCAACTCTGAATTCTCAAAAGTGAATTTTGCATTCGAATCGTTATATTCAATAGTAACTTCATTTTCACTACCAGCTAAAATGC
The DNA here is from genome assembly GCF_003425985.1 of Mariniflexile sp. TRM1-10. Classification (NCBI taxonomy): domain Bacteria; kingdom Pseudomonadati; phylum Bacteroidota; class Flavobacteriia; order Flavobacteriales; family Flavobacteriaceae; genus Mariniflexile; species Mariniflexile rhizosphaerae. The sequence continues at coordinate 4,625,540 of NZ_CP022985.1, read as the reverse complement.
CTTTCAATAAATTCAAAGGTTTTTTAGGCATTATAAATTCCGCTACTTGGTTTGCTTTTACATCTTCACGCGTGTATTTTACTAATTTGTGTGCATCGGTTGCAACAAAAGTTAAGCCTTGTGTTGAGAATTGAAAAAACACGCCACTCATTACTGGGCGTAAATCGTCGTTTCCCGCAGCAAAAATAGTTTTACTAATAGCCGTTGCCAATACATCGCCAATAACCACTGTTTTACTTGGGTCTTCAAGTGAAACGGCTTTAGGAAATTCTTTTCCGTCAGCATAGGCTAAGGCATATTTACCATGATTAGAGCTAATTTCAACCGTATTGTTGTCTTCAATAACAAAAGTTAATGGTTGCTCTGGAAATGTTTTTAAAGTATCTAATAACAAACGAGCAGGAATAGCAACACTACCTTTACTATCGCTTTCTACTTCTAGTGAAGATGCCATAGTGGTTTCTAAGTCGCTTGCTGAAACCGTTAACATTGAACCATCTAATTCGAATAAGAAATTATCTAAAATAGGTAAGGTGTTCGAACTATTAATAACACCTCCTAAAACTTGTAATTGTTTTAATAAATAGGTACTTGATACTATAAATTTCATGTGTTAATATTTATTTTTTTAAAGGACACATGCAGTTCGCTATTAATCATTTCCTTAGAGAATGAAATTTTGAACATGCTCGTTTCATGCGTTAGTTTTAATTTTTTTTAAGTTAGATGCTTTATGGTTTCTATTTGTTTACTTTAAAAAAGTGTTGTAAAACAGAGGTGTTTCATCTAAAAAAGAACTTAGATTAAGTTTTAATTATACTACTTACAAATATATTCTTTACCTATTAATATTGGAAACAAACTTATTAACATTTATTACTGGGTATGTGGGAAACTTTAGTGTAAAATCTACGAGCTAGTTGGCGTATTTTTTTCTTCTAAAATAATTGAAAAGCACTCCAAAAGCCCCTAATAGCAGTAGCGGAAGTAAAATGTTTATAACTTGCCATTTGGTTTTTTCGTCAGCAATTTTTTCCTGATTTAAAAATTCAACGGTTATTTCTTTCGAACGAATGTTTATAAGTCCGTTGTCATCCAATAAATAATTAACAGCATTCAGTAAAAATTCTTTGTTGCCATAGGTTTGCCCCGTCCATCTATCAAATCCTAATTCTTGAGGAACGTTCTTAAAAACATCGTTTTTTATAACATCACCATCGGCAATAACAATCATTTTTGTAGGAACGCTTTTGTTTATTTCTTTTTGAAGTTCGAAAGGCTTTATTCGATTGGCGTAAACCGAAGTGAATTCACCTTCCAATAAAACGGCTAAGGTTTGGTTTCCTTTATTGAACGTTGCTGGATCTGGGTCTTGCGTCACAATTTCCAAACTAATTTCTCTGGGGGTGCCTTCTAGTTTTGTTAAAGGGGCACTTTCCAATAAAATGGTTTTCTTAATGTCATTTTTAAGTGTGTCTATTTGATTTGCAAAATCAAACTTTACCAAATTTAGATTGTTAACTATGGGATGGTTATCATTAGTTGAAGCTAAAGGCGCATATGGCCAACGGAGGTGCTGAAACTGTGACTCACTGCCTTCACCCATAGCCAATGTAATAGGGGCAGAGTAAAGTGTGCTTACCATAACTGGATTGATTCTCACGCCATATTTAAAAAAGAAATCGGTGACATTTAAATCCCTGCTGGTAGCAAAGTTTTTACCCCTATCGTTGTAAAGACTGTCTTTTTCCATAGCAACCGCATCAATAAGCCATAAACTTTTGCCACCATTCATGGTATATTGGTCTAAGACTAGTTTTTCTTCTTCGGTAAAGGCTTCAGTAGGTTTTGCCGATATTATTAAATCGAAATGGTTCAACCCATCCAATGTTTTTTGAGGATTATTCGCAACACTATCTAAAGTAAAGGGCGCAATAAAATAGTACTCACCTAATTTTCTAATAAAACTGGCAATGTATTTGTCGGCTAGTTGTTTATTTCCTTTTAAGATAGCTATGCTTTTATGTTTTGGGTTTGTTAATTTGCTAAACCCATCGGCAAAGGCATATTCTAAATGTTGTACCGAGTTGGTTACCAGATCTTGTTGCGAAGCGCCTATTTTGTTTTTTACAAGCGAAATAATAACCGTTTTACCATTATAACTAGCCAAAGCCCAAGGAAAAATAATGGCTTGTGATGTTTTTCCGTTTTCTTGAACACTCAATTGCATTGGGGTTAGACCTCTGTCTGTTAATTGCTGAATATGGCGTTCGCGGGTGGCATCATCTTCCAATGGATTAATAAAATTGAAAATGATGTTACTGTTTTCAGATGAAAACTCTTCAAGCAATTGTTTCGTTTCGTTTTGAAGGCGTCTAAATTCCGAAGGAAAATCTTCACCACTTAAAAACACATCTATTTCGATAGGTGAATCTACGTTTTTAATGATATTAATTGTAGCCTCGCTTAAGGTATAGCGTTTGTCATCAGTTAAATCGAAACGTTTAAAAGCTAAACTACTTATGTAGTTAATAGCTATTAGAGCAATTAATAATATGGTTATATGTTTAAGGTGCTTCTTCAAACTTTGTTTCTAATTGGTATTGTTTAACACTTTCAACTTTATTGTTTTTGAATTCCAACTCCAAACACTCTTGAGTTAGGTTAAAAGCTCCAGGTTTATAGCCTAAATTATAGTTCCATTTGTTAGGCGAATTGGCTTTAATACTATCATCCCAACCATACCATTCGCTGCTTCCCAGAATAGCTTTTACTTCGCTTTTGGTTTTACCTTTAAACATTTGCAGCTTGGTCATTTCGTTACTCATTTCGTAGCGTAAAGCCGGTTTATCTGTCCAAGCTTCGGCATCAAAATGTTTTTCGTGGTGGTAGCTGCTAAAAATGTTTATAAGCGGATAAAACACATAAAAATAAACAATGGGAGTTAATACGATGCTTATTAAAAAACTTAACCATTTACGTTTGTCTATAGTATTGGTAAATGCCCAAACTAACAGGAAAACGACTATTAAAAAAATAACGAACAGCGGTGTTAAAATCATTTTTATTCTTTATTAATATTCAGTTTCGTTAGCATTATAAAAAATGCTGTAATACTTAAAAAATAGATGATGTCTCGGGTGTCTATGACGCCTCGACTGATGCTTTTGTAGTGGGCGTTCATACCCAATTGTTCTATAAAATTACTTGAAGTGTAGTCGGCAACACTTTCAAAACCAATATAAAACATAAAGCAAATAGCGACTGATGTTATAAAAGCCACTATTTGGTTGTCTGATAAGGTAGAAGCGAATACACCAATAGCTGTGTAGGCAGCAATTAAAAACAACAAGCCAAAGTAAGAACCTAAAGTACTTCCAAAATCCAAATTGCCAACAGGATTTCCTAATTGGTAAATGGTGTAAACATATAATAAAGTTGGTAAAAGGGCGATTAAAATTAAAACGAATGCACCAAAATATTTACCTAGAACAATGTTTAAATGCGTAATAGGTTTGGTGAGTAAAAGTTCTAAAGTACCTTGTTTTTTTTCATCTGAAAAACTACGCATAGTTACCGCAGGAATTAGGAAAATTAATATCCATGGAGCTAGTAGGAAAAACGATGATAAATCGGCAAACCCATAATCTAATATATTGTTTTCACCTTTAAAGAACCACAAGAATAAACCATTAAGCAATAAAAAGAAACCAATAACCAAATAGCCAATGGGCGATGCGAAAAATGTATTTATTTCTTTTTTAAGTATGGCAAACATTTAATTTAGTTAAAAGTTAAAAGTTAAAAGTTAAAAGTTAAAAGTTAAAAGTTAAAAGTTAAAAGTTAAAAGTGTGAATTTTGCCTACTGCCTACTGCCTACTGCCTACTGCCTACTGCCTACTGCCTACTGCCTACTGCTTAAAGCCATTCAACAAATTCGTTTCAAAATTACTAAGAAATCTCAGTTTAACAATTCTTATAAACATTTATTATTCAGTAATTATTCTTAACTTTTAGGAAGCATGGATTCGGTACTAAAATTAACGCTAATAGCATCCATCAAGCCCAACCCCATTAAAGTAGAAGCACTACCTACTGTAGCACTATTACTTTTGTAAACGGCAATTTCTAAAAAGCCACCCGAATTAAAAACCACCAAACCTCTGCCTTCATCATGCCTTTTTTCTTCAGGAATTTCAAAATTCACAATATCGCTATAGCGATTATGTATTTTTTTAAACTTATTATTTCTTGCCGAAACTTCAAAAGACCTTCCTTTTTGTATGCTTTCAAAAAATGGACGCTTAATATTTGTTACCACATTACCATAATTATCAACATAAATAACGCTACCTATAATTTGGGTTTTATCATCGTTCACAAATGGGGTAATATGTTTTGTAGGTTTAATTTCTGGTATGGTTTTGCCAATAACCTCTAGGGTACCACCACGTGCAATGTGGCAAGCCACTTTTACAAAAACGTCTAGTACCGGAAAACTGGTTTGTATTTTATCGTGGATATTGATTTCAACAATTTTTTCGGGTGCAATTTCAGAGCAAATCATGCTCATAATCCCATTATTGGCACAAATAAAATAATGGTCGTCTAGTTTTAAGGCAATATGTTTGTTTTCTTCGTTAATTTCAGAATCTATACCTATAATATGTATCGTGCCTTTTGGGAAACTGTTGTAAGCATTTTGAATGATATAACCAGCCTCTAAAATATTAAAAGGCGACACCGAATGTGAGATATCAACAATTTTAACATTGGGTAACTCACTGTAAATAGCGCCTTTTGTTGCGCCAGCAAAGTGATCTTTTTCTCCAAAATCGGTAGTTAATGTTATTATCGCCATTGGCAAATTGTTGATATGTTTTTAATGTTAGTACACCCAAATTTGTGTATTTTTGAGCTTTAACAGATATGTAACAAACCTACATAAATTTTTTGTTTTCATTTTTATGTTTAACATTAAAAATATAGGTTCGTGAATACTTATTTGTCAAAATAAAAAACTGAATAAAACTAATAAATCATTTCGTCTGAGTAAACAATATTGTCAGTAATCTTAGAGGAAATTTTAAACAAATTCTACGCCTTTGAACGAAATTATCATCGAACTTGAAGAAATCACTCCAAAAGAATTTTTTGGAGCCCAAAACACCAATATTGAACTCCTAAAAAAATATTTTCCTAAGCTTAAGATTGTAGCCAGAGGTAATAAGATCAAGGCCTTTGGCGACGACGAGCTGTTAGAAGAATTCGATCGCCGCATGAAAATGCTTTTGAATCATTTTACCAAATACAATAAGCTTGATGAAAACGTTATAGAGCGTGTACTCACAAGCCAAAGTAGTGACGATTATTCTACGTCCGATTCAAGCGGCGAAGTTTTGGTACACGGTGTTGGAGGCAAACTTATTAAAGCACAAACAGCTAACCAACGTAAATTGGTAGAAAGTATGCGTGCCAATGATATGGTTTTTGCCATAGGACCTGCAGGAACCGGCAAAACCTATACAGGTGTTGCTTTAGCAGTGCAAGCGCTTAAGAACAAAGAGGTGAAACGTATTATTTTAACCCGTCCAGCAGTTGAAGCAGGGGAGAACCTTGGGTTTTTACCGGGCGATTTAAAAGAAAAGTTAGACCCTTACATGCAGCCTTTATATGATGCGCTACGAGATATGATACCTGCCGAAAAATTGGCAATGTACATTGAGAACGGTACCATACAAATAGCGCCATTAGCGTTTATGCGCGGACGCACGCTCGATAATGCATTTGTAATTTTAGATGAAGGACAAAATACGACACATAACCAAATGAAAATGTTCTTAACCCGTATGGGTAAAAACGCCAAATTTTTATTAACTGGCGACCCAGGGCAAATAGATTTGCCACGACGTACCATTTCTGGTCTTAAAGAAGCTTTGTTGATATTAAAAAATGTAGAAGGTGTGGGGATGATATTTTTAGATGATAAAGATGTGATTCGTCACCGTTTGGTTAAAAAGGTTATTGAGGCATATAAAAGCATCGAACACGTAGATTGATTAAATGTACTATTGTTTATTTGTTTATTCGTGGATTTGTTGATTTGACTAATGGCTATTGACTATTGACTAATGGCTAGTGACCAATGGCTAGTGACTATTATTTGTAGAAAGCCTATAGTAAACCTTTTTGCCAAGCTTGTCGATATATTTTAATTTACAGGTAATTATTATCGGTTTCGACAACCAACTTGATAAATTAAATTTAAAGGACTTTTTAACCTTTTTTTATTTTGGAATGTTTATATCATATAATCAATTAGTTAGAAATTAGGGTTGCTGGCTTATCTTTTAATTCTATAAAATTCTATAAAAATCGTGTAACTGGTTTTCTGTTTATGTTGTCGAGATTTGCAATACAAACATTTAAAAAAAAGATACATGAAAAAATTATTTTTAATCATCGGAATCGGATTAATAGGATCAACTTCAATTTTTGCACAAGAAACTGAAATAGACATCACACCAAATAATTCTTGGTTTAAAGCTGGCGTAACTGCTAGTGTTCCAGTGGGCGATACAGGCGATGTATCGTCATTTAATTTAGGTTTAGATCTTAGAGGACAATATTTATTCAATCCCAATTTTGCCATTGGTGCCGCTTCTGGCTATAGTCATTATTTTGGAAAAGATGGTTTTGAAGATTTTGGAGTCATTCCTGTAGCAGGGTTTGTCCGTTATTATTTTACACCTAAAGGCCTGTTTTTGGGAACGGATATAGGATACGGTTTTTTAACCAATGTTGATAATAATGAGGGAGGTTTATATGTAAACCCTCAAATTGGTTACCATAACTACGATTGGAATATTTATGCTTTTTATCAAAACACATTTGCAGAAAATGATGTCGATATACAAAACGTTGGTGTAGGTGTTACTTATAATATCCGATTTAAATAAATTTTAATATTAAAAAAAATACAGAAAAAAGGAGCATGCTTATGTCTCCTTTTTTTATTTACTTATTGAAGTGGTTTAAACTTTTTTTAATTGGCTAAAAAATCGCCCTTTTTTGCCCACTTTGCGTCTTTTTTTCTTTCCGTAGCGATGCTATGCAACTCTAAAAAGGCTTCGATTGGACAAAAAATGACTGATTTTCACTTCAATCAAAAAAGTTTAAACCACTTCATTGTTTGGCATCGTTAAACAAATTACATTTGCAAAACAAACAACACACGACTGTTAATGAATACAATCACAAGTACCGATTTCAATTTCCCAGGACAAAAATCTGTTTATCACGGAAAAGTTAGAGAAGTTTATAACATCAACAACGAGCAATTGGTAATGATTGCAACCGACAGGTTATCGGCATTCGATGTCGTGATGCCAAAAGGAATTCCGTACAAAGGACAAATACTAAACCAAATAGCCACCAAAATGATGGCAGCGACAGAGGATTTAGTACCAAACTGGTTAACAGCAACACCCGACCCTAATGTAGCTGTAGGGCATTTGTGCGAACCTTTTAAAGTTGAAATGGTAATTCGTGGGTATATGAGTGGACATGCAGCACGTGAGTATAAAGCAGGAAAACGCATGCTTTGTGGTGTAGCTATGCCAGAAGGCATGAAAGAGAACGATAAGTTTCCAGAACCTATTATAACACCTGCAACCAAAGCAGAAATGGGCGATCATGATGAAGATATTTCAAGAGAAGATATTTTAAAGCGTGGTATTGTTTCAGAAGCAGATTATGTGGTTTTAGAAGATTATACCCGTAAATTATTTCAAAGAGGAACAGAAATAGCCGCAAGCCGAGGCTTGATTTTGGTGGATACCAAATACGAATTTGGTAAAACTAAAGATGGTAAAATAGTATTGATTGATGAAATACATACCCCAGACTCCTCACGTTATTTTTATGCTGATGGCTATAAAGAAAGACAAGCCAATAACGAACCCCAAAAGCAATTAAGTAAAGAGTTTGTACGCCAGTGGCTCATAGCCAATAACTTTCAAGGTTTAAAAGGACAAACCGTACCTGTTATGAGCGACGCGTATATTGAAACCGTTAGCGAACGCTATATAGAACTTTATGAAAACATTACAGGAGAAACCTTTGTAAAAGGTGATGTAAGCAATATACAAAAACGTATTGAGAATAATGTTTTGGCGTATTTGAAGTAACATTTAAGATGCTATCTAAAAGTCTAGTTCTATGTTCATATTGAGCACTTCGACAAGCTCAGCACAGGCTTTGTCGAAATATTTTAACTTATTGGCAATCAATATCGGTTTCGACAAGCTCAACCTGACAAATTAATCTTAGACAGTTTTTTTTGAATTACACATCTTCTTTTCTTCCCTATTTGTTGTCTTCTTATCATATGAGTCCTGCACCCAAAGCAAGCGAAATCATTATCAGCATGATCGCAACCGTCACTTGTAAAAAGTGTAAAGTAACTTTCTTCAGAAGTTTATTGCCTAAAAAAGATCCAGCAATTCCCGCTAATGTTGCACAAATTACCAAAGTCAAATTGTCGGTCAGTCCTGTTTTTGTAAATCGTGTTGCATAAACACTCAATCGAGTAAAGTCTACAAAAGTTGAAACCACAACTGCCGTTCCTATAAATGCTTCTTTTGAAAGGCCTGCTTTGATTAAAAACGCACTTCGCATAGCGCCTTGATTACCAGAAAGTCCACCAAAGAAACCACTTAACGCTCCGCCAATGGGTAATTTGTCCTTACCGAATTGTAAATTATTGAAGTATGGAATAAGATCTATACTTGCGAATATAATAAGCAAAATGGAAATGATAAATTTTACGGGATAAACTTCAAAATGCTTTCCAAATGCATCATAGGCAAACAATGGTTGCAGGTTGGTTATGTTTAATAAAATCCAAGAACCAGCAATAGCGGCAACTACGGCAGGAATACCAAAACGCAACAAAACGTCTTTGTTGGCATTACGCCCCACCAAAAATAGTTTGAAAATATTATTGAAGAAATGAACGACTCCTGTTAGGGCGATTGCTAATTCAACAGGAAAGAAAATCATAAAAACAGGCGTTAGGATTGTTCCAAGTCCAAAACCCGAAAAGAATGTAAGAATGGCAACAAAAAATGCTACTAATGATATAACTACTATGTCCATTTAATTTTTTGGGTTATTCAGTTTATTGTCAACCGACCAGTAGCCACCGCCTTTGATTAACAAAAAGATACTGCCCAGTAACATGGCCCAATCTGTTCTACTTCCATGCATCATTTCCCAAAAACCTTGATTGGCTAAAATGCCTGCCTTTGTGGTTGCAATGGCAACAAGCATAATGATAATGAGAGGAATACTCGCCAATCGTGTAAGCAGACCAATTAAAATCAATGCACCGCAAAGAATCTCAAATGTGCCGACAAAATTTCCTAAAAATTCAGGTGAAGGCAATCCGATTTTTTCAAACCTTCCAGCCCCACGAATGGCAGGAAAAATAAATTTTTGAATACCTTCGGAAAAGAAAACAGTACCAACCATTAAGCGAATGATAATGGTGGTTTTTGAATTATCTGAACGGATTATTCTTTGAAACATACTATGTGATTTGTATTTTTTTAAAACTGCAAAACACAAAATTTTGAATGGTGCCAAAAGGTGTTTTGTGGTCAAGTGTGATACATTTTATTTTATCAAAGATATTTTTTAGTCGTTCGATCATTGAGTTCTCCGAATACTGTTTGATTTCAATGCCACTGCATTTGGTCGGACCTTGTTCTGAAAAAGTCCCAATAACCAAAATTCCTGTTGGCTTGATGCTACGTTGTGCGGTTTCTAGATAGCTTGAAATCTCTTGCTCATCTGTAAGAAAGTGAAAAGCTGCCCGGTCGTGCCAAAAGTCGTATGGTTCCGTAGACTGAAATTTTGCTACATCTGTAACAACCCATTTTACTTTTTCAGCTTGTTTCCCAAGTCGTTTTTTTGCTTTACCAATGGCTGTTTCTGAAATGTCAAGCACGGTAATGTCTTGATATCCTTTACGTAGTAAGTGGTCAACCAAAAAACTATCTCCACCACCAATGTCAATGATTTTAGCAGTTGTTGGCACATTGAATTGGTTAATAAAGTCAAGTGAAGTTTCAGGTGTCGGTTCATACCAACTCACTTCATTCGGTTGCTTGGTTTGGTATATGTTTTCCCAATGTTTTTTTCTATCGAAATTTTCCATGTTTATTTTCTAATAGGTGATTGGCTCTTAAAATCTAGAAAACGATATAAAAGTAATCCGTTGGGTGAAATTAAGAAAATTTAATTTATAACGAATTTTGATTATAATTTAGTCAATTTAGTACTCAAGTGTCAGTCTGAGCCTGTCGAAGATACTAGAAGATACATTTCGACAAGCTCAATGTGACAATTTATATAAAAATTAGTGTTGATAAAGTAATTCACCCAACGGGTTAAAAGTAATAATCAAGTTTAGGTTAGCCAAACAATAACGATTAGCGTCGTTTCTTTTTAACACCTACTTGTTTCGATTTAATGCGTACAAAAATGAGTTTATGGCGACTTTTAGGGTTTTCACGTTGCTCCAACTCAAAAATATCAATCGACTTTATTAAAGGTGTGAGTTTCTCAAAACCAAAATTTCTGGAATCGAAATTGGGCTGTTTTTTTTGTAGTAGACTACCAACATCGCCAAGAAATGCCCAACCATCATCATCCGACACATCCGAAATGGTGGTTTTAATCAATTCAATATCTTTTGGGGTTATTTTATCAACGCTGTCTTTAACGGCATCAACATCTTTATCTTGTCTGTCGGTTTTATTTTTTAATATTTCGACATAAATAAATTTATCGCAAGCCACAATAAATGGATTTGGGGTTTTCTTTTCACCAATACCAATGACTTGCATACCTGCTTCCCGCAACCTGACGGCCAAGCGTGTAAAATCGCTGTCGCTCGATACCAGACAAAACCCATTTACTTTCCCCGAATATAGTACATCCATGGCGTCAATAATCATGGCAGAATCGGTGGCATTTTTCCCGGTGGTGTAACCGTACTGTTGGATAGGTGTTATGGCATTTTCAAGCAAGAGGTTTTTCCATTTTGATAGGTGGGGTTTGGTCCAGTCGCCATAAATACGTTTAATGGTTGGATTGCCGTATTTGGCGATTTCTTCCATCATTTCTTTTACGTGTGCCGATGGGATATTATCGCCATCAATAAGTACTGCTAAATTTATATTTGTGTCCATGGTATTTTTGTAGTATTCAATAGTGGGCATGCAAGTAACCCACAGAATAGCGAAGTTAAGTTTTATAAACCAAAAAAGGAGTTTATTTTGTTTTCTTTTTAGGTTTGCTAGCCTTAGCCAATGGATTAAAAGCTAAGCATACATCGAGCCAATACGATAAATCATCATCAGCATCAAAACCTTCGGGAGTTACAAAAATATAGCCTTTCATAGGACGCCCTGTAAAATCCATTGGTAGGCAGTTTGGTTTTTCAAGTTCAGCTTCGTAAACAGCTTCCCCAATGCGTGCCATGAGTAAATTATCGCCAAATTTTTTATCGAAATGAATACCACAAAGCATTTTATTATCCACTTTAAAACACAAACCACCCATCATCTTTAGTTCTTCAAAAAGAACGTGTTTTTCTTTAAGTTGCTGACGAATCCTATCGGCTAAAAATATATCGTAAGCCATCGTATTATCTTTTAAATAAACTCATAAACCTTCTGGCTAAATTATAAACAAAGTGATTGGTGCGTGCGTAGTAAAACGAGATAAGACAAACTACTATAACAAACAATGCTGCCCCCAAAATCACTTCTAAAGGGTTTAAGGATTGATTGAAAAAATGTTTTAAACCATAGCCAGTAAAACTTCCGTAAAGAATAATGAAATGTATCACGTACATAGATAATGTTTTTTCACCTATTCTAGAAATTATGGATTGCTTTAAATAACGTTCTAGGGTATAAAACAAGCCAAAAAGTACCAAAACATTGCCCATTCTAATAAACAAATAGTTAAAATCGGCACATCTGTACAACAATTCATATCCTGTGACTCTATGCAGATAAAAGAGAAAATCTGTAGAATAAAAAATCAATAAAAAGCCAGCAACAAAAAATGTTGCAATGGTAAATTGTTTAAACCGATTACGATGTGCATGCCTAAAAAACACCGTAGAAAAAAACGCCCCAAATGCCGAATATCCAAACCATGGTAAAATAGTAAATATGGAGCCATTAACTTTAGTCATGTAATTTGCAAAAAAAAGTGGGACGTCATCAATAACCAAATCTCTATACAACGGTTCCGATAAAAAACAAGCACAACCAATGCAAAAAAGGACTATAGAAAATATATAGCTATGGTTTTTGAATATGGAATACAGGCAAACCAATAGTATAAGTGACAAACCAATGCATTGCAGTACATCTATAACCAAAAAATACGGACTGAAATACCCCGTAAACCAGCTTACCAAATTAACACGTAAACTATAGCCAATAAGCAACAATAGAAAACCTCTAAATATCCCTTTTTTTATGCGTTTTTTATCGTTGCCTTTAGCGTTAGCCCGCAACAGTAAATAAGTAAAAACCAATCCTGAAATGGTAAAAAACACAGGAGCTGTAATACCCCTAAAGTAGGACCAAACATTATAGGCTGTATAAATAGGATTTCTGTAAAGAGGATCTAATAGCGTATCTATAAAATGCCCTTGAAGCATCATTAAAATAGCAAATGCTCGAACGGCATCAATAAAATATAAGCGGTTAGTATGCAATCCTAAATTTAGTTTTTAAGGGTAAATATACTTCTAAAAATTATAATTCAGTAAAGCTTAGATAATATATTTATGTAATTATATTAAGATATTCTTAATAAATAAAGTAATCTTTTGAAAATCTGATATAATACATAATGCAACTATTGCTATTTATTAATCTTAATAAGCAACTAAGGATAAAAAAGGCAAATTTAATTAGATTTAAAAGGTAAATATTATATTAGCGGTCTTGTTTCCCATTTTGCCAATAGGTAAAAAGTTAATTAAATTGTGTCATTTTATTGAAACAAGTCAAGATGAGGTATCATTTTTATTTTAAAAAAGCAATATAAAATGACATTTGGTTTGTTAGACTGAGCTTGTCGAAGTCTTATTACCAACAGTGTTGGTTATTGATAATTGTTTATTTGTTGAATTGCTTAATCGTTTAATCATTAATTGATTAGCATGTGCCTCTGTCAGACTGAGCTTGTCGAAGTCCTAATTTTAAAAAACGCATGGGTAGTTTCAATAAGTACAACATAATTAAAGATGCTTTTATCAACATAAAAAATAAGCAGTAAAGTGCAGGATGGAATAAAACATAAAAGATTATTTATTTGACAGACACCTTTAATATTGAAGCTTGATAAAATAAATTAACTATATAAATTAACATTAAAACTCAATAATATTAACTAACTAAATAAAAACTAAACATGACAAAAAACAATGCAAAAGCCTATTGGAAAGAAAACATTAAATACCTGTTCATACTTTTAACCATTTGGTTTTTGGTATCATATGGAGCAGGCATTTTATTTAAAGATACCTTAAATCAGATAAAAATGGGAGGCTTCAAATTAGGATTTTGGTTTGCGCAACAAGGCTCTATATATGTGTTTGTTGTTCTCATATTTGTGTACGTTCGCCTAATGAATAAACTTGATAAAAAATATGGTTACGATGAATAGTTTATTTATAGCAGCGTCTTTAGGGGTGCAAAATTGGACATATATTATAGTAGGTATTACTTTTACACTTTATATTGGAATTGCCATTTGGACAAGAGCAGGTTCTACCAAAGAGTTTTATGTTGCAGGAGGTGGTGTATCGCCTTTAGCTAATGGAATGGCAACTGCAGCCGATTGGATGAGTGCAGCATCATTTATATCCATGGCAGGGATCATTTCTTTTGCAGGATACGATGGCGCAGTATATTTAATGGGATGGACAGGCGGTTACGTGCTTCTTGCTTTATTATTAGCTCCTTACTTACGAAAATTCGGAAAGTTTACCGTACCCGATTTTATAGGCGACAGGTACTATTCTAACACTGCACGGATGGTGGGCGTTATTTGCGCACTTTTGGTATCGTTTACTTATGTAGCTGGTCAAATGCGAGGCGTTGGCTTAGTGTTTTCCCGTTTTTTAGAAGTTGATATTAATACAGGGGTTATTATAGGTATGATAATCGTTTTGTTTTATGCCGTTCTTGGTGGTATGAAAGGTATCACGTATACCCAAGTAGCACAATATTGCGTGCTTATTTTTGCTTTTATGGTGCCAGCTATTTTTATTTCTATTCAAATGACTGGAAACCCGATTCCACAATTAGGATTTGGCGGTAAATTGGCCGATGGTTCAGGAATGTATTTATTAGATAAATTAGACGGTTTAAGCACCGAGCTTGGTTTTGCCGAATATACCGAAGGTTCAAAATCTATGATAGACGTGTTTGCCATAACTTTAGCATTAATGGTAGGTACAGCAGGTTTACCGCATGTTATTGTACGCTTTTTTACAGTTAAACGCGTAAAGGATGCCCGTAAATCGGCAGGCCTGGCGTTATTATTAATTGCTATTTTATATACAACAGCGCCGGCTGTTTCTGTTTTTGCAAGAACCAATATGATTGAAACGGTATCAAATAAATCATATGCTACCATGCCAGAATGGTTTAAAAAATGGGAAACTACTGGTTTAATTGTATTTGATGATAAAAACAACGACGGACACATTCAGTATCTAGCGGATGCTTCAAAAAACGAATTGGTTGTAGATAATGATATTATGGTGCTTGCAAACCCCGAAATTGCCAATTTACCCGATTGGGTTATAGCCTTGGTAGCAGCAGGTGCCTTAGCAGCAGCCTTATCAACAGCAGCAGGTCTGTTATTGGTTATTTCATCTTCGGTTTCACACGATTTAATCAAGAAAATGATCAACCCAAACATCTCAGATAAAGGCGAATTAATAGCAGCACGTTTATCGGCAGTAGTTGCTGTTTGTGTAGCAGGATATTTCGGAATCAACCCACCGGGGTTTGTGGCTGCAACAGTTGCATTAGCGTTTGGTTTAGCCGCAGCATCCTTTTTTCCAGCTATTATTTTAGGGATTTTTTATAAGAAAATGAACAAAGAAGGAGCTATAGCAGGTATGATAGTAGGTATTTTATCTATGCTGTTTTACATGCTTAAATTCAAGTTCGATTGGTTTGGTGGCGGCGGAAAAGCCGATTGGTGGTTTGGAATTTCACCTGAAGGTTTTGGAACTGTAGCCATGATTCTTAATTTTATTGTATCCATAGTTATTATGAAATTTACCCCAGAACCTCCACAGGATGTACAGGATATTGTTGAAAATATTCGTATACCTAATGGTGCTGGTGAAGCAACAGGGCATTAATTGACAATTGACGATTAAGAATTAAGAATTAGGAATTAAGAATTAGGAAAGGGTTGGATTTTAAAGAATATTAATATTCAACAAGTTGAGGTCTAAGCTTTTCCAAAGTTCAAAACTTAGGAAAAGCTATCTCTCTGATTCGTAAGGTTCATTTTCAACCCTTGATTCGCATTAATAGTTAGCAACTAAACAATTAAATCAACTCATAAACAAATCAACAGAAAAAAAGATGAGTAATTATCATATAAAACATTTAGAAGAATACTATCAAGTTTATAGGAAATCGATAAGGGAACCCGAAAGTTTTTGGGAAGAAGTAGCCGAAGAACATTTTGTTTGGCGAAAAAAATGGGACAATGTACTAAGTTGGGATTTTACCAAACCTGAAGTCAAATGGTTTGAGGGTGCGAAACTTAATATCACCGAAAACTGTATTGATAGACATTTAGCAACACGTGCCGATAAAACCGCTATATTGTTCGAACCAAACAATCCTGATGAACCTTCAGAGCATATTACATACAGTCAGTTGCACAAACGCGTCAATCAGTTTGCCAATGTACTTAAAGCACAAGGTGTTCAAAAAGGCGACCGTGTGTGTATTTATGTGCCTATGATACCCGAACTTGCTATTTCAGTTTTGGCTTGTGCACGTATTGGTGCTATTCATTCGGTGGTGTTTGCTGGGTTTTCAGCAACTGCATTAGCGACAAGAATCAACGATAGTGACTGTAAAATGGTTATTACTTCCGATGGGTCGTACCGTGGTGCAAAATCCATTGACTTAAAAGGCATTGTAGATGAAGCTTTAGAAAAATGCCCTGGCGTAAAAACAGTTTTAGTAGCAAAACGTACAAACTCCGAAGTTACCATGAAAGAAGGACGCGATTTATGGCTGCAACCTCTTTTAGACGCTGCTTCAACAGACTGTAAAGCCGAAATAATGGATGCCGAAGATCCGCTGTTTATTTTATATACATCGGGTTCAACAGGGCAGCCAAAAGGTATGGTACATACCACGGCAGGCTATATGGTTTACACTGCTTATACGTTTAAAAATGCATTTCAATACCGAGAAAACGACGTGTACTGGTGTACTGCCGATATTGGTTGGATTACAGGACATAGTTATATAGTATATGGTCCCTTAGCAAATGGTGCGACTACCGTTTTGTTTGAAGGGGTGCCTAGTTATCCGGATTTCGGACGCTTTTGGCAAATTGTACAAAAACATAAAGTAACCCAGTTTTATACCGCGCCAACCGCTATTCGTGCTTTGGCAAAACAAGGGGTTGAGCTGGTGGAACAATACGATTTATCATCTTTAAAAGTATTGGGAAGTGTTGGTGAACCCATCAATGAAGAAGCATGGCATTGGTACAATGATGTTATCGGAAAAAATAAAAGCCCTATTATAGATTCTTGGTGGCAAACCGAAACAGGAGGGATCATGATAACGCCTATACCGTATGTAACCCCAACGAAACCAACCTATGCGACGTTACCATTTATAGGGGTACAGCCAGCGTTAATGGACGAACATGGTAACGAACTTAAAGGCAATCAAGTAGAAGGGCGTTTGTGTATTAAATTCCCATGGCCATCGATAGCACGTACCATTTGGGGAAACCATGAGCGTTATAGAGAAACCTATTTTTCTGCTTTTGAGGGCATGTATTTTACTGGTGATGGCGCTTTGCGTGATGAAGTAGGCTATTACCGTATTACAGGTCGCGTAGATGATGTCATTATCGTTTCGGGGCATAATTTAGGAACAGCACCTATTGAAGATGCTATAAATGAACATCCAGCAGTTGCCGAATCTGCCATTGTAGGCTTTCCGCACGATATTAAAGGAAGTGCTTTATATGGCTATGTCACATTAAAAGATACAGGCGAGAGTAGGGTTCATGATAATTTACGCAAAGAAATAAACCAGCTTATTTCCGATAAAATCGGACCCATTGCAAAACTTGATAAAATACAGTTTACACAAGGCTTGCCAAAAACACGCTCAGGTAAAATCATGCGGCGTATTTTACGCAAAATAGCTTGTAAAGACACCAATAATTTAGGTGACACCAGTACGTTGTTAAACCCAGAAGTGGTGCAGGATATTATGGATAATGCGCTGTAGTGTGTTATCAATTTAATAATTTAGGGCCTGCTGATAAAGTCAGGCCCTAATTATTTCTATATGTTTGATGATGAATAATTAATAATCTTCAAATTCTATAATACCAGTTTTTAGGCTGATACTCATTAAACCATCCTTTGTTCACCATTAGTTTTCTCATAATTGATGCCGTCTAAGGTCGTTAAGAAATCGTGAAGGTGTATGTTGAATTCTTCAGGTTGTTCAAGATTCGATAGATGGCCTGCATTATCAATAACACAAAGTACAGATTCTTCAATAGCTGCTTTCATCAATTCCGATTGGGCTAGCGGTGTTACTTCATCTTCTCTACCGCAGAGAATCAATGTTGGAACGGTTATCTTATCCAAAAAGGAGCAGGTTTCCGAACGTTCGGCAAGTGCTACCAATCCCTTTTTGATAATATGTTCAGAGTTAGCAAATACAACGTTTCTCACTTGCTCTACCAATTCCTTTTTGTTTGTTATTGAATATTTGTGGAAAACACTTTTAATAAATCCATCGTTGAAATTAGCTGTTCCCTC
Source organism: Mariniflexile sp. TRM1-10 (assembly GCF_003425985.1). Taxonomy (NCBI): domain Bacteria; kingdom Pseudomonadati; phylum Bacteroidota; class Flavobacteriia; order Flavobacteriales; family Flavobacteriaceae; genus Mariniflexile; species Mariniflexile rhizosphaerae. The sequence continues at coordinate 4,607,386 of NZ_CP022985.1, read as the reverse complement.
AGCTTCTATTTCATCAATAGTCTTATAGCGTTTTTCTTTTGTTTCAGCAGTATCGGCAATACATTGTGTATCACATAAAATCAACGCCTCAAAGCGTTGGGGAAATCTTTTTATGGCATTCAGCGCTATAAATCCTCCCATAGACAATCCACAAATAATGGCTTTATCAATGCTTAATTTATCCATAAATTGTATCAAATCATCAGCAAACAAATCAATGCTTAAGGATGTTTTTTCGTCCGTTGATTTTCCAAATCCTCTGATGTCACAAGCAATTAAACGATATGAGTCTTTAAAAAAGCGAAGCTGAAGCTGCCACATCGTTTTGTCGAAGGGAAAACCATGTAAGAAGATAATAGGAATGGTTCCTTCACCAACATCATCATAAGATAAATTAAAATTATTTACAGGTATGGTTAAATCGTAACCTTTAGTTTCCGTTTCCATAGTATTATGTTTTTTAAATTTGAGTTTATAAACACCTAAATTGATTAATGATTCATAGGGTGTTTCATGTGTTAACTTTATAACACTTACAAATTTACTTATGGAACTATCTAGAGATTTTACATAATTAGTAGCAAGAATTACATAATTCATACTTTGGTAATCATGCCTGGCAATTAACAATTAACAATTGGCAATTATCAAATAACAATAATCAATAAACTGATTACCTGTCCAATAAATTACTCCAATTTAAATGCCTGTGCTTATTTAATCGGGCGATAGTCTTTAAGAAGACCAAGGCAGTTATTAGGGCGTCACCGGTAGCGGTATGGCGATCCACAGTAGGGACATTTAGTTCTTTTGCCAAATCGTCTAACGAATACGATTTGTCTTTTTGCCTATAAATAATATGAATGGACTTTTTGTACAAAACACCAGTGTCTATAAACTTATTTTTTAGCTTGCCCAAGCCGTGTCTTAAAAGCATTTCATTAACCATGTTTCTATCAAAATTAGCATGATGTGCTACTAAAATATCACTTTTAATATATAATAAAAAGGCTTTTATGGCTTCCAATTCCGATATTTTTTCTTGAGAACCTGTTTTCATTAACCCATGGATTTTTACGGTTTCGGGCTTAAAAACATCTTGGTCTAAATAGAGTTCCAAACTGTTGTTTACCTGAATGGTTTTCCCAACAAAAGACACGGCACCAATAGATAATATGCGGTCTTCTTTTTTATCGAATCCAGTGGTTTCGGTATCAAAAGCTACAAAACGTGTGTTTGTAATAGGCACATTTTTGTTTTTTTTAAAAGAGTTGATGTAATCGTTCCAAAAATCAGGAAAATCTTGTCTCTTCTTAAATAACCAATCAAAATTCATTTGTTGTTATATTACATAAAGTTTTTTAAATCGAATCTCATTTTTAAGGTCTCCTGAATTTCCTGAATGGGTTTAAAACAACGTCTTAACTTTAGTTTTTCTTCTTTTGTAAGCGTTTCCAATTCAATAAATTTTCCGGAGTTATTATGTAATAAACCTTGTTTTGTTTTAAATTTCAATAAGGCCTTAAAGGCATACGCACACGATTCGTAAAGTTCTTTATTGTTGGGTTCTATTTCAGCGAGCTTTTGAAAACGTTCAGATGTATTATTAATGCCTTTTATATTATTGCTTAAAATAAGTAACCTAGCAGCATCTATTAAAGGCATTAAGGCTCTGCTTTTTATATTAAAAAGGTCTTTTTGCTCACCGCTTTCTTCAACTAAAAACTGTTTAAAAAAGCCAAGTGGTGGTGGGTTTTTAAGGGCATCTCTACCTAAAAACTTGAAGAAGAGTGAGGTTTTACTTAATGTTTTGTAAATAGAGTTTGAAAGCTCGTCAACCAGCGTTTCATCGCCATAAACACAGTTGTAATCAAAAAAGATGGAGGCTAATAAAATGGCTTTTTCATCGGGATTTAAAATCCAGTTTTCAAATTGTAATTTCCATTCTGTTATGGATTTGCACCATTCTATATTACTCGCCATCATATCGGCTTCGCAGTATTCAAATCCGATTTTGTTTAACGATTTGGTAACTAATTTGGCTAATTCTAAAAAATAAGCTTGGGTTCCTTGGTAGTTTTCTTTTTGAACATCCTGAAAAACAATGGCATTATCTTGATCTGTAAAAAGCAATTGCTCTTTCCTGCCTTGGCTACCTATAGACATCCAAGAAAAAGCTACTGGTGGCGGTGTGGGCATTTTTTTTATAGCCAGTTCGATCGCACGAATGGTAACGGCATCATTAATTTGGGAAATGATTTTGATAATGTGCGAAATAGGAATATTTTGTTCTAAATAGTTTTTTAAAAGCGTATTGGCTTTAAGTCTGGCAGTTCTTAATTTTTTGCTGCGTTTGGCACGTTTTATTTCTTTTAGAATAACCGAAGGATTGTTACCTAAAGTCACCAAAACATCATGATGTGTTAATACGCCAATGAGCTTAGAGTTTACCGTACCGTCTTTGGTTATGCACAAATGCCCTATATTATGTTTAATCATTTGTAACTGGCCATCGGCTACCGTTAAATCTTTTTTATTGGTGATAACTGGCGAACTCATAATATTGGAAACGGGTGTCTCTATAGAGAATAAACCCGTTGCAATTTTGTTTTTAATATCGCTATTTGTAATGATGCCTACAGGTTTTATGTCTTCGTCTACAACGATAATACAGCCAATTTTATAGGTACTCATTTTTATGGCAGCATCTTTTAACGACGATTTAAAATCGCATGTAATGGGGTTTTTAGTATAATTAGCCGTTTGAAAACTAACAACATCCTGTGACGTGCTGGGTATGTAATCGGCAAAAATTTTACCGGTTTCTTCGGCCGTATAGGGGTCGTATGCATTGGTTGCAAATGCCGTAATTAAAAATTTATAAACACTGGCATTATTGCTTGTAACAGATTGAAAGGTGTCTATAGGAATGGCATATACAATGGATTCCTCGTTGGCCGTTGCAGTAAGTTTGTAATCTTCTTTTGCAATGAGTGGACGTACACCAAAAATATCGCCGGCATCACTTATGTTAACTATTTCCTGTACGTTGTTAGTGTTGGTGTGAAACGAGGTAATGGCACCATTCCGTACCATATAGAAGTGTTCATTAAACGCATCACCTTTTTTAAAGAGCGTGTCACCTTTTTCTAAGTAAACAATGGAGACTTGTTTCGAGATTTCCAACAAATCATCCTCTTTTAAAATATTAAAGGGTGGATAGTTTTTTAAAAAATCATAAACACGTTCTGCAATAGAGTTCTTCATGCGTCTTTTTTAAAGTTATAAAGTTATAGAGTTATAGAGTTATAAAGTTATAAAGTTATAAGGTTATAAAGTTGTAAGGTTGAGTAAGTTAGAAAGTTAGATGGTTAGATTTTTTAGATAATTAGAAAGTTGAAAAGTTTTAAAAGACTCATAGCTTCTTTTCTATCTCCTGCTTCCTGCCTTCCGTCCTCCGTCTTCTGTCTTCTACAAAAAAAACATTAAATCATTTTAAAATCCAAAAGCAATTCACCTTCAACAAAACACTGGAGGTGGTCGCCTTTAAAAATTTCACCAGCGCCCACGGCAGGTGTTCCTGTAAATATTAAATCACCAGGTTCTAAAGTCATGTATTTTGAAGTAAACGCAATGATATCACTAAAGGTATAAATCATTAACGACGTGTTTCCAACTTGTTTTTCTTCACCATTAATAACTAAATTAAAATTAATGTCATCCAATTTAGGAAAGTTAGAAACCGGTTTAAAATTAGAAATAGGTGCAGCACCATCAAAACCTTTACCTAAATCCCAAGGGCCTTTAGTTTCCCTGCAAGCATTAAAAACATCTTTAGCGGTATAATCGATACCAACACCAATTTCTGATATATATGAAGCGGCATCTTCTAAACTGATGTCTTTTCCTTTTTTACCAATTTTGATAACCAATTCAATTTCATAATTCAATTGATTGGTAAAGCTAGGATAAACCACATCTTTATTATCTCTTACAAGACTCGATTCCGGCTTGGAAAATATAATTTGATTGCCTGTTTTATTGCCACTAATTTCTTCTTTGTTACTTACGTAGTTTTTTCCGATAGCCAGAATTTTCATAATGTTTAATTTAATTAAAATTTAGATTGTAAATTTAATAAAATATGAAGTTTAATTTCGCTTCTTTAGTTATATTTATTAATGTAGGTTTTCGTATCTTCATAAGCAATAATTTAATATAGAAATTATGAAATCGCCATGATTTGGAAACCCAAACACCAATGAAAATAAAGCGATACCATATGACCATTAAAAAACAAATAATTATCAACATATGAAAAAAATTAATGCGTATGCTGCGAAAGAAGCAGGTGCAATACTAGAAAAATTTCAATATGAATTGCCCAAAATAGGCAAGGAAGAAGTCGATATTAAAGTGCATTACTGTGGTATTTGTCATTCTGATTTAAGTATGATTAAAAACGATTGGGGCATGAGCCAATTTCCGTTGGTTCCCGGTCATGAAATTGTTGGTGAGGTTATAGTGTTAGGTAGTGATGTTAAAGGTTTAAAAATCGGTGACAAAGTTGGCATGGGATGGAGTTCCAGTGCTTGTATGCATTGTAACCAATGTTTAGAAGGCAACCAGCATTTGTGTGGGAGTTCACAAGCCACTATTGTAGGACGCCATGGTGGATTTTCCGATGTGGTGCGAGGGCATTGGTCGTGGGTTATTCCATTACCTAAAGGGTTGGATATGGCAAAAGCAGGCCCTTTATTTTGCGGTGGTATTACTGTTTTTAACCCCATCGTGTTGTCTGGTGTAAAACCAACCGATAAAGTAGGTGTGATAGGTGTTGGCGGACTGGGGCATATGGCTATTAAGTTTTTAAAAGCTTGGGGTTGCGAGGTCACAGCTTTTAGTTCCAACCCAAATAAAAAAGAAGTGATTTTAAAAATGGGTGCGCACCATGTGGTCGATTCAACAAAACCAGAAGCTTTGGAAGGTATTGCGGGCACATTAAATTTTATTTTAAACACGACCAATGTATCACTTGATTGGAATTCTTTTTTAACTACTTTAGCACCCCAAGGTAAATTGCATACTGTGGGTGCCGTTTTAGAACCTATGGCTATTCCAGCGTTTAGCTTAATTATGGGTGAAAAATCGGTAGGAGGAAGTCCCATAGGAAGTATTGCTTTAACCAAAAAAATGTTAGAGTTTTGTGTTAGACACAATATATATCCTACGGTGGAAGAATTTAAAATGGAAGACGTTAACAAAGCCATAAAACATTTGGAAGATGGCAAAGCTCGATTTAGAATTGTACTAAAAGCATAAAAATTGATTAATTAAAAATGACTCACTATGGCAAAATCACATGACGCTAAGAAAACGGTTAAAAAGGAACCCCTTTTAACACCAAAAGAAAAGAAAGCAGCGAAACTTTCAAAAAAAGCAAAACGCACTTAAAGTTTAAATCACTTTAATAATTTAACATCAAGACCACTTTATTTAAGTGGTTTTTTATTTAGAATAGTTATTTTTACCACTCATTTTATTACAAGCTATCTATAATGCAACACCTAAAAGCGTACCCAAAGAATCCAGATAAAACAAAACCCAAAGTAACTATGGCGCAAGCCTTTAAAACCATTATTTGGCCTCGGCGCAATCTGGTTTTTATCGGGTTGTTTTTAATAGTGATTAAAAGTATATCCGGGTTAATTTTACCATGGCAAAGTAAAGTATTGTTGGATGAAGTGATACCAAATAAAGATTACTCCCAACTTTATATCTTAATTGCTATTGTGTTAACGGCTATTTTGGTACAAGCAGTCACCTCGTTTTTATTAACACGTATTTTAAGTGTACAAGCGCAGTATTTAATAAGCGAATTACGAGCACAGGTTCAAAAAAAGGTCTTATCGCTGCCCATTAGTTTTTTCGATAACGCAAAATCAGGGGCATTGGTATCGCGCATTATGAGCGATGTTGAAGGGGTTAGAAACCTAATTGGTACGGGCTTGGTGCAATTGGTTGGTGGTAGTTTTACGGCCATAATTTCGCTAATTATTTTAATAAAGATAAACCCGTGGATGACACTTTTTGTGTTTGTACCACTTTCGGTTTTTGGATACATTGCCCTTAAAGCCTTTAAATACATTCGTCCTATTTTTAGAACACGAGGGAAAATAAATGCCGAAGTAACAGGTCGTTTAACAGAAACCTTAGCAGGTGTGCGGGTTATAAAAGCATTTAATGCCGAAGTGCAAGAACAAATGGTGTTCGAAAAAGGGGTTGATAAACTCTATCAAAATGTAAAAAAGAGTTTAACGGCAACGGCTTTTATGACGAGTTCTTCAACATTTCTAATAGGAGTTGCCACCACAGGGATTATGGGCATTGGTGGTCATTATATGATTCAAGGCGAAATGACGACGGGTGATTTTCTGTTCTTCACATTAATTCTTGGTTTTATGATTGCGCCCATTGTACAAATGAGCAATATTGGTAGTCAACTTACCGAAGCATTGGCAGGATTGGACAGAACCGAAGAGCTTATGAATATGACTGCGGAAGAAGATAACAAACAGCGCCATATTCACCTAAAAGAGATAAAAGGAGACATTGCATTTAATGATGTGTCATTTTCTTATGAAGCAGGCAAAGAGGTACTGCATCATATCAACTTTACTGCTCCTGCAGGTTCGGTAACAGCATTGGTGGGAAGTTCGGGATCTGGAAAATCGACTATTGCTGGCTTGTCGGCTACCTTTTTAACACCCAAATCGGGAATAGTTACTATTGATAACCAAGACTTATCTAAAGTAAAATTAAGTACCTATCGCCAATATTTAGGCGTGGTTTTACAAGATGAATTTTTGTTTGAAGGAACCATTAGGGAAAACATCATGTTCCCTAGACCCAACGCCACGGAAAGCGAATTGCAAAGTGCCGTTAAAGCAGCTTATGTAAATGAGTTTACCGACAGGTTTGATGATGGATTGGATACTTTGATTGGCGAACGCGGTGTTAAATTATCGGGCGGACAACGTCAACGTTTGGCTATTGCGCGTGCTATTCTTGCTAATCCAAAAATCATTATCTTAGATGAAGCAACTTCAAGTTTGGATACAGAAAGTGAAGCGCTAATTCAAAAAAGTTTATCAGAATTAGTAAAAGACCGAACGACGATAGTCATTGCACATCGTTTGAGTACCATTAAAAAAGCTGACCAAATACTGGTTATAGAAGCGGGTCATATAGTAGAACGTGGTACACACCAGGAATTGATTGCTCTAGAAGGCAGATATTATGACTTATATACGTATCAAGCGAAAATTTAAAATAGTTTATTATGAAAATTTCAGAAGTAAAACCAAACGAATTTAGTGAGTTCTATGCTAATTATTTGGCATTGGTACCTAAAGAAACAACATTGATTGATGGTTTTAATAAAGATTTAAAAGAGGTTGTTGATTTCTTTCAACATATTCCTGCTATTAAATTAAATTATGCCTATGCGAAAGAAAAATGGCGTGTTAAAGAAGTTTTTCAGCATTTAATAGATACCGAACGTGTTTTTCAGTACCGTTGTTTTTGTATAGCAAGACGTGATAAAACACCATTGCCGGGTTTTGAGCAAGATGATTATATAGCGCCTTCCCAAGCAAAAAATAAAAGTATAGAATCGTTGGTAGAAGAGTTTAAGTCCGTGCGACTAAGTTTTATAGCCTTGCTAAATTCCTTAAGTAATGAAGATTTACAATTTTTAGGCAATGCGAATGGCAATACTATGTCTGCAAGAGCTGCTGCGTTTATTGTTTTAGGGCACAATCAATGGCATATTAATATTATAAAAGAGCGGTATTTGTAAACCTTGCAGTATGTCCTCTAAAACTAAATAACAATCGAATTCAGGCAAAAACCACCTCGTCTTCGGTTTCTTTCGCTGAAACCGAATCCACTCCTCCTTTTAAAGGAGGAGAATTTAAAAGGCAGTAAATATTATAATCATATCTGCCTATAAATTGAAGTTACAAATGGCTCCTTCCCTTTTTTAAGGGAAGGTGGATTTAAATCAGATAAGATTTAAAGACGGAAGGGTAAAACATTTTGAAGGTTAATATATAACTAGACTAAGCTAAACTCACGGCACGTTTTTGGTTTTTTAGAAATAGAAACACAAGCAGTGACAGGATTCCAAAAACAGAAAACCCCATAAACAGAGGTAGAACCGATATTTTAACAAAACTACCTATGTAATTGGCTATGGGAACCGCCATAACTGTAGAAATAAATCCGTTTAAAGCAGCTCCAATACCGGCTATATGTCCTAAAGGTTGCATAGCTAAAGCTCTTAAATTTCCAAATAGAAATCCCACTGCAAAAAATTGCAATGCAAAAAATCCCACTAAAACATAGATGCTTGGGTTGTTTCCAGACCAGAATAACATAACATATAAAATTGAAACAATACAGTAGGCAATAGTTGCCATGAAGCCAATACGCCTCATGCCGAATTTAACAACCAAGGTGCTGTTTAAATAAGTAGCCAGCCCAATAGAGATTGCTAAACTTGCGAAGATATACGGAAACATGTCTGCTAAATGGTACTGACTTTCAAAAATTTGTTGAGAGGTACTTAAATACACCATAAAAGACCCGGTTATAAAGCCTGAAACTAAGGTATAAGCAATGGCTTCAGGGTATTTAAAAAACTCTTTGATACCATTTGTAAATAAATGGGAAGTAAATTTGATGCGTTTTTCCTTAGGAAGCGTTTCAGGTTGGCGTTTCCAAAACCAAAACATAATTAATATTCCGATGACCAGATTAAAATAAAAAATGGCTTCCCAATTAAAAAAGTAAAGGAAAAAAGTGCCTAAAGTCGGTGCAATTACAGGAACTAATATAAAAAACATCACCACGATAGATACTATTTTAGCCATATAATCGCCACTATAAGAATCTCTTACCATAGAAATGCTTAAACTTCTGGGAGATGATAATCCGATGCCCTGCAATATTCTACCAATAATCATCACCTCAAAACTTTTGGTAGTAACACAAATAATGCTAGCAATTATAAAAACGATGAAGCCAATAAAGACAATAGGTTTTCTACCAAAGCTATCTGATAAGGGACCAAAAATGAGTTGTCCGAACCCCAAACCTAAAAAAATCATGGTAATAAGCAATTGGTTATCGTTTGGGTTGGTTATATGCAGTGTTGTGCCAATATCTGGCAAAGCAGGCAACAGCGCATCAATAGACAGTGCTACAATAGACATTAAAGAGGCCATTAAAGTAACAAATTCGAATTTGAAGGTCTGTGATTTTTGCATGGGGCAAAAATACTTTATTATAACTGAACTCATCTTAACTTTTTGTTTTTAACCGAAAATGAGATAAAATTTGTACAGATGAGACGCTTTTTGCTAGGCATAGCATCGCTACGCACAAAAAAAGTAACGAAATATGGATAAATTTTAGCCATTTTTTAGGAAATAGAAAAAGTCAAGATGAGTTCACAGATAAGAAAGTAATACCATTTAATATTTGAGTTAAGATATTATTAAAATGAAGCTTTCTTATGCTAAATAAAATATATTTGTTGCTTCATGTTAAATTCAAAATAAAATCTCACGATGAAGCACATCATTTTTTCTTTTGCCTTATTTTTATTTTTTTCCTGTAGTAGTAATGATAAAGAAGACAAAGAAATAGATTATGTTGCATTGAATGAACAACAAATTAGCGATTATATTGCAGAAAATAATTTAGATGCCCAAAGAAGCGATAGTGGGCTTTATTATATCATTGAAGAACCAGGAACAGGGGATCAACCTACTTCAACTTCTGATGTAACAGTTGCTTATAAAGGTTATTTTTTAAATGGTTCAGTATTTAATCAAAGTAATGCCCAAGGAATTTCATTTAATCTGCAAGAAGTTATTAGAGGTTGGACAGAAGGGATTACCTATTTTAAAGAAGGAGGACGTGGTAAGTTGTTAATACCTGCACACTTAGGTTATGGTAATGTTAGTAGAAAAGGCATACCAGCAGGATTTGTGCTTATTTTTGATATTGAACTTATCGCTGTCAATTAAATAGAAATTATTTTAGTAGTATGACTATACAACCCTTATTAAAATACATAAGTAATTATATAGATTTAACCCCAAATGAGATAGCGATTTTAGAATCTAAAATCACCGTTAGAAAGTATTTAAAAGGGCAATATATTGTGCAACAAGGCGATATCTGCAAATATGAATGCTTTGTGTTATCGGGATGTACCAAAACATTTTATGTTGATAAAGAAGGGCAGGAGCATATCCTTATGTTTTCTATTGAAGATTGGTGGACCTCGGATATGGGCAGTTTTATAACCCAAACACCAGCCGATTTTAATGTTCAGTGTTTGGAAAATTCAGAGTTGGTTATGTTTTCTTATGATGTTATTGAAGATTTATATAGGGACATACCAAAACTAGAACGTTTTTTTAGACAGATTATAGAAAGAGCCTTTGTAGCTTCACAAAAAAGAATTGTTAGAAATTTTAGTCTTTCGGCAAAAGAACAATACCTTTATTTTAGAGACCAATATCCTCTAATCGAACAACGCATCCCTCAGTATATGATAGCATCCTACCTTGGCATTACTAAAGAATTCCTGAGTAAAATTAAAAGTCAGCTTATTTTGGAGCAATGAATATTAAACTAGTTTAACATCATTTAATAATCTATGTCATTTTTTGCACCGTATCTATTTTAGATATTTGTATCAGTAAATTAGTATGGATTTTTTAATCGAAAAAATAAGCGCAGTAAATGATTTAATCCTTCAAGGTAAAGGATTGGAAGCTTTTGAAAATTATTATCATGATAATGTGGTTACGCAAGACAATGATGATGAAGTGTTTGCAGGTAAAGAGATAAACAGAAAGCGCAAAGAAGCATTTTTTGATGCCATAACCGAATTTAGATGTGCAAAACCATTAAAAGTAGCTGTAGGCGAAAAAACAACGATGGTAGAATGGCAATTTGACTTTACACATCAAGACTTAGGTTGTAAAAAATTCACACAAGTGGCTGTTCAAGAATGGCAAGACGGAAAAATTATTAAAGAAAAATTTTATTACGGATTATAAACAAAAACAAACAATGACAAAAATGAAAAAAACAATTAAAAACTTAGTAATCGTAGCTTTTGTAGCATTTACAGCATTCGCTTTCACAAATAAAGCAGTTGAGAAAAAAGAAATTAAAACCGACAAAAGCAAAGTCGTTTGGAAAGGTTATAAAGTAACAGGTTCCCATGAAGGTACGATTGCTATCAAATCGGGTTCTTTAACGTTTGATGGTAATAAATTAATTGGTGGCGAGTTTGTAATTGATATGACAACGATTAGCTCAACAGATTTAGAAGGAGAATATAAAGGGAAATTGGACGGACATTTAAAAGCTGACGATTTCTTTGGTGTTGAAAATCACCCAACATCAACCTTGGTATTTACCAAAGTAACCGCTTCAGGAAAGAATGCGTATAATGTTACTGGCGATTTAACCATTAAAGGAAAAACAAACCCAATAACTTTTACCATTTCAATTTACGGAAGTAAAGCAACGACATCTTTAAAAATAGATAGAACAAAATACGATATAAAATATGGTTCTGCAAACTTTTTTGATGGGTTGAAAGATAAAGCTATTTATGATGAATTTGATTTAGTAGCAGATTTAGAGTTTTAATTAAAAGGTGACTAATAATTATATACAGTAAGTAAAAAGAACGTTTAGAAATGAACGTTCTTTTTGGTTTTAATAGGGTTTTAAAAAGCTTATCTTTGTTTACTTATAAAATACCACTATGTCTTTTAAAAAAATAATAGAACCACTTAAAGATAACTTACAACAAAACGGAATTACAGAACCTAATCCACTTCAAACAAAAATTCTTTCAAAAATAAAAGGAGGCAAAAACTTGTTTGTAATTGCACCAAAAAACTCAGGAAAAACCACAAGTATTGTAATAAGTGTTATTAATAAATTAAAGGAAGCATTTGAAGATGCACCACGTGCTTTAATATTTGTAAAAGACAAAGAAGAAGCTTTAAACCTTGCCGAAATATTCAATACTTATAAAAGAGGCACCGACTTGCGTGTGTACTGTGCTTATGAAGAACATAATCTTGAGCTGCAACGCGAAGAACTTTATTTAGGAACCGATATTGTTATTGCAACCCCAAAGCGCCTAAATAGAATATTTTATCTGAATGGCATTAATTTGAACAAGCTGCAAATGTGTATTGTCGAAGACGCCGAATTTTTATTTAGAAATAATAATTTTGCTGAGGTAACCAGAACGCCCGAAAGTATAGGCAGGTGTCAATACCTAGTGTTTTCCGATAAGTTTGATGATCGTTTTGAGCGTTGGCAAGATAGTTTTATGCATCTTTCCGAAACCATAAAAATGGGCAAATAGCTAAAGCCTTTTATTTAAACGAGTTCGATTTAAAATTTTATTAAATTACGCTAAACTTTCAAAAAGTAAAATTTTGTTTAAGTATCTCAACAAGGTTAACATACAAGGAGTTCTTTTTATATGCATTATAGTATGTCATATTTCAAGCCATTCCCAAAGTAATGAAGACGATTATTACATTCGCTTTGTTGATTCTGCCGATTATTATATAGATGACTATCCTAAAAAGGCCCAAGCTTTTTTAGATTCCATTCCCCAACCCATCGAAGACAAGATTACTGGTCGAGTTGCCGACTACTATGACATAAAAGCTTTAATACATGATGAAAGAGGTGAATATGCACAATTGTATCAAAGTTATATTTTGGCGATAAAGTATGCTGATAAAGAAAAGAATTATGAAGTAGCAGGCTGTGCCAGTTTAGAGCTGTTCGCGAACTTATATTTTGCAAAAAAAAACGCAGTAGCATATAAGTATTTAAATAAAGCAAAAGCTTATTACGAGTTAGATAATAATACTAATGGGCTTCTTGAAGTTAAACAAATGTATGCCTATGCTGAGTTTTCAAACAAAAACTATAAGAAGTGTAATGAGTTAATATTAAATAATTTAGAGACATATAAAGCCGTTAAGGATGATGCTTATTTCTATATGTTTGCAACCTACATGCTAACTTCAAATTATATAGAGTTAGGGAATTTAAACAAGGCTTATACGTATATAAAAGAATTTGAGAGTTTAAAAGATAATTCAACCATCGTAAAATATAACTATGCCTCTTTTAAGGTAAGTATGGACATAAACTTTGCAGAACATTATCTAAAGAATAAAAAGCTAGACTCAGTTTCACATTATTTATCGAAGGCTTCAGAACTTCGAAGTTATATGGGTAATGATTTGGTAAGGAAATATTTTAACCTTAAGGCAGACGTTTATAAATCTTATGGTAAAATTGAAGAAGCCAAAACATATCTTGATTCTATAGCTGTTTTTGAAAGGAAAATGTTTGATAACAATTTAGAAGCTAGTTTTCAATTAAACAATACATTAATAAAAACCGAATCGGAACTGGAAAGTGAAAGTGTTAAAAAATTTTGGAATGGTTTTTTGGCGGTATTTTTATTTTGCCTGTTGTCTTTTTTAAGTATTTTCTATTTAATTTATTATAGAAAGCATAAATGGAAATTGAAGGATTCTATTAATAAGATGAATAATTTATCCTATTTAAAATCGAATAACGAAAAGCTAACAGGAAAAGTGCTTGGTTTGGAAGAATATATCCTTAATTTAAAAAAGGAAGTTAAAGAGGTGTCTATGGTACATGATGTACCGGTTCAGCGTGAAAAAATAAAAGACCTCTATAAAAACCTGCTACATAATTCCTCAACGCTTTTAGATAAAAGTGAAAACCATTTAGAATTGGTTAACGAACTTAATGTTGAATTTTTTAACAGGATACAATCTAAGTATCCTCAATTAAACGATTCGGAAGTAATTACCTGTTATTATTTGTTTATGGACTTTAAAAATAAAGAAATTGCCTTGTTTTTGAATATATCGGTAAGAGCCTTAGAGAGTAAGCGGTATAGAATTTCTAAAAAAATCGATCTTAACACAAAAAAAAACTCATTGCTAGAGCATCTTAAAGAAACGTTTAAGGATACTAAAATAGGTTCGACCATTTAATCTTTGAAATGACCGCAATAAAACACCCTTTTTTCCTTTCTACTTCAAAATAAAGTGCAACCGTAGGCATTATATAAAGATGCCATTCCAATTATTGTTTATTTTTAATTTAAACGAATTCATCATGCAAAACCTTTATTTTACTACAGTGCGTAGTAAATGCGTAGTAAATATTTAACATCATTAATAACAAATGTTAATATTTGCACTGCTATTAATCAATAACTGATTTTTTCAGTGACTTATATGCTTTTGTTTTCTAGTGGTTGGAATTTGATTAAATTTTAAACGTTATCATGTTGGAATTTTAATCTGAAACAAAAGTAGTTATTGACAAAAAAGTTGTTTTTTGGGATTAAAAAAGGGGCCTGATTAGGCTCCTTTTCCATTGTAAACTTTTTAAAATATATAACACACATATAGCTTATGTGTATTCAATAGAATAATAATTAAATTAACAGTAAGCTATATATCGATGGCATTCGATAAAATTAATAACCGCCCAAGGAGAGCTTATAATACCAATTAAAGATAATGTAGAGAGTCAAGTACGAATGCAGGATAGACTTTAAGTTTGGGTTAAATTTGGTTGGTTAATTTCTTGTAATCCGAAAAAGCTCTCTACATGTTACAATCCCTTTTCATTCATTTGGAAAGGGATTTTTTTGTTGGTTTTTGGTGGGTTCTCGGTTCAAGGTTTCGGGTTCAAGGTTCTGGGTTGGTCGAAAAAGGGAAAGGCAAATCGTGATAAGTATCTTTTCGTCGTTTAAAAAAAACTATCTTTCTAACCATCTAACCATCTAACCATCTAACCATCTAACCATCTAACCATCTAACCATCTAACTGTTCATGCTGCATGACGTTTCAAACGTATGTACGATTGTTTTAGGACGGTATTATTTTTTTGCATTTTTTGGAGTTTTTGCAACTTTTTGGATGTTTTGTAGAATTTGTAGTATTTGGAGATTCTGGAGGTTTTTCTATAATCTGTAGTTTCTACATTTTTAACAGTAGGCTACTTTATGTACGGAGTATCTACGGGGTTGGGTGCTGGGTGCTGGGTGTTGGGCTTTTTTTTTTGTTTTATTGATTTAAATTATCATTAAAAAAGTAAATTAGCTATTCAATTATTCAAAAATCAACTAAACCCATGAAAAAATTATTTGTTATTCTTCTTTCTACGTTTTTGTTTACTGCTTGTTTTAAACAGAATTCTGAAACTAAAGAAGAAATACTTCCAGAAGTTTCTGCCGGCACCGTTGGAATCTCCCAAGAGCGCCTTAACCGTATCGATACGTTACTAACAAACGCTATTAAAGATCATAAAATACCCGGTGCCGTAGCGTTAATCGCAAGACACGGAAAAATTGTTTACCATAAAGCCTTTGGGATGGCAAATAATGCCTCGCAAGAAGCCTTGCAATTAGATCATATTTTTAGAATCGCATCGCAATCTAAAGCCATTACGTCTACAGCGGTTATGATGCTTTGGGAAGAAGGGAAGTTTGGTCTAGACGACCCTATTTCTAAATACATTCCAGAATTTGCCAACCCACAGTTGTTGGAATCTTTTAATGAAACAGATTCGTCGTACACCACCAAACCAGCCGATAAACAAATTACTATTAGAAACCTGCTTACACACACCTCGGGTATTGGTTATGGGCAAATCGATGGTGACCCTACTTTCAAAAAAATATATGCCAAAGCAGGCATTGTAGATTTATTTACTACCGAAGATGTAAAAATTGCCGATAATATTAAAAAGTTAGCAAGTCTACCATTGCACCACAATCCTGGTGAAAAATTTACGTATAGCGAAGGATTGGATGTGTTGGGGTATTTTGTTGAAGTGGTTTCAGGAATGCCTTTTGACGTATTTTTAAAAACCCGCATTTTCGACCCTTTGGGAATGAACGATACCCAATTTTATCTTCCAGAGTCTAAATACAACCGCTTGGTAACCGTTCAAACCAAGGAACAAGATAAATGGGTAAAATATCCGGTGACGTTTTACGATACCGATTACCCAAAAACAGGTGCCAAACAATTTTTCTCAGGTGGTGCGGGACTTACCAGTACCGCAAAAGACTATGCTACTTTTTTGGAAATGTATTTAAATCAAGGCGAACTTAATGGTGTTAGGCTTTTAAGCAGAACCACCGTAGAAACCATTTTAACCAACCAAATACCATACATTTCTGAAGAGATATCTGCGGTTCATGGATTGGCATTTGGACTTGTAGATGCCAAAAAACACGATTTAGGAGGTAACAGTAGTGAAGGTACATTTGAATGGGGCGGTTATTTTAACACCCAATATTTTGCTGACCCTAAAGAAGACCTTATTGGCATCCTTTTAAAGCAAACACAAAAAGTAAATGATGATACTGGTGGAAAGTTTAGGCTATTGGTAAATGCTGCTATTGCGGATTAAATATATTCCTGCGAAGGCAGGAATCTTTTTAAAAGCGTTGTAGAATACGAATATGAATTTTCCAAATAAAAAAGTCCCATAGGGGCAGGTCGTGACCTGCCCGTAAAATTTATTATGAAAAATAGAAAAAGGAATCGGTTGAAAGGATATGATTATTCCAAGGATAATTTATATTTCGTCACAAATTGTGTGAAAAATAATTTGTGTTGTTTGGGGTGTGTGATTCCCGTAGGGGCAGGTCGCGACCTGCCCGTACATCATCCCGAAAATCATCATCCCGAAATCCAATATGAGGTTGAATTAAATCAATATGGAAAAATTGTTGATGAAAGAATCCAATGGTTAATTAGCCAATATCAATATGTTAATATTCATAATTATGTCGTAATGCCCAATCATTTGCATTTAATTTTAGAAATTGATAGTCAAAAAGTGAAAGAGCAAGATGTGAAAATAAAATCCCTTTCCAGTCTAATGGGTGCCATGAAAACAACGTCATCTAATAAAATCCATGAAGCTGGCTTTGTAGATTTTGCATGGCATCGTTCATTTCATGACCATATAATTAGAGACGAAAAATCATATGCCAATATTTTTAATTATATTTCGAATAATCCTAATAATTGGCATAAAGATAAGTTTCATAAAAGAGATTAGAACAATTCCAATTGTGTAGGTTGTGGCTCTTTGGGAACTTCTGCTCGTCCCCAAAAGTTCATAATATTGCCAAATTGTTTATCGGTTATTCTTAAGGCACTTACTTTACCTAAAGGGGATAATAGTTTTTTATGCGAGAATATTGCATCATACTAAACCCATTTTTGATGATGTTTTTTCTAAAGCCCGCTGTATTTTTGCGGTCTTTTGGTAAGTGTTCCCAATAAAGCAGACTTTGTTTCGGTATTAAGTTATTGGTCATCATAATGTTATAAACAGCTTCGTCTACAAGCGATAAAGAAACTTTTTACAAGCGTAATTAATGGGTTTTGAAGTCAGCATATGACGCCGTTACAAATACATATAATGGTTTGTTGTACCCTGGATATTTGGATATATAGGACAAGCTTAAGCTGTTTACTTCTTCTTATGCCGCTTATTATAATTCTTATCCCCTCTGGTTTTGGGCTTTTTGTATTTAGCAGCAATTTTGAATTTGTACGAACCTCCTAAATTTTCTTTTGAGTTTTTTTCAGATTTCTCATGAAACGCAGGGCCAGGAGCATCTGCATCACTTCGTTTTATGGGGTTGTAATGTTCCTTTATTTGTGGGCGTTCTTCTTCAATGAGTTCGGTAGACACTTCAATATTTTCAGGGAAATCCACTAACGAAATACTCATGTTCATTAAGTCTTCAATCTTTGTAACCGACTCTTGTTCGCTTTCCGTAGAAAGTAAAATAGCCGTGCCTTCACGTTCGGCTCTACCCGTTCTACCTATACGATGCATATAGTTTTCGGGGTAATCAGGAGTGTCAAAATTGATGACATGGGATACGTTATCAATATCCAAACCACGTGCCATCACATCGGTAGCTACCAATATGCGGTTATCACCATTTCTAAATTGCTCAATACTACGCAAACGGTAATTTTGGGTTTTGTTGGAGTGTATCACACACAATTCTTCATGGAATAGCTCGTCTAATTTTTCAAATAAGCGGTCAGCCATTTTTTTATTAGACACAAATATTAAAACCTTAGTGAAAATTTCAGTATCTATTAATAAGTGTTTAAGTAAATTGACTTTCGTATAAAAATTAGGCACATTGTAGCGCGATTGGATGATATTATCAAGGGGCGTACCTGAAACGGCTATAGAAACACGCTCCGGACTTTTAAAGAAATCGTTAATTATGACATCGACATCTTCTGTCATGGTTGCCGAAAACATGATGTTTTGACGTTTCTCAGGCAATAGATCGAAAATATTAATCAATTGGTGTCTAAATCCTAAATCGAGCATCACATCTACTTCATCAATCACCAATTTTTGTATCGATTTTAATTGTAACACACGGCTTAAAGCCAAATCATACAACCTACCTGGGGTTGCTACCAAAATATCTACACCTTGAGCGATGGCTTGTTTTTGGGTGTTAATGTTGGTGCCACCATAAACACCTAACACACGGGTATTCATGTATTTTGCAAGATTTTCAATATCGTTAACTACTTGCACCACCAATTCGCGGGTGGGTACTAAAACCAAAATACGCGGACTTTCTTGTGTTGAAAATTTTAAATGTTTTAAAATAGGCAACATGTAAGCAAAGGTTTTACCAGTGCCTGTTTGTGCAATACCAACAATGTCGGTTCCGGAACAAACCACGTTAAAAGCCTCGGCTTGTATGGGTGTTGGGGTTGTAAAGCCTAAATCGGTTAAGGCCTTATATAAAGGGGTGTTTAAATTTAAATCTTCAAAAGTCACGGTGCGCTGTTTAACTGGCAAAGTTACGTTTATTATTTTTTAGTTGATAAAGCTCGTTTAAATAGTTTGCTTATGGGAATTAGATTCTTTTCAATTAAAGTTTAAGAAACTGTTTAAATTTTATCTAAAAGTTATTTTTTGTTTCTTTTTGCCCCATATTTCGTTGAATTTTTTTCTAATAGCTCAGCTATTAAAAAAATCCGCCTCATTTGATCCAAAAATAATTCAAAAAAGCATCAATAAACAAAACTTAAACAGTTTCTAAGATCTGAAATTTAAAATAAAGGTTGTTCCAACATTCACTTCACTTTCTAAACTTATATTGCCTCCTAAACTATTCATATAACTATTCACCAAGTATAAGCCTATACCTTTACTGTCCGGGTGGTCATGAAAACTTTGGTTTAACCCAAAAATTTTTCCGCCAACCTTTTCCATATCAAAACCAAGTCCGTTATCCGAAAAAATAATACGAACAAAATGATCCACTTTTTTAGAGGTAATAGTAATTATTGGAGTAATCCCGGGCCTAGAATATTTTATGGAATTGGAAATTAAATTGAGAAATATACTTTGCAGATAGAAAGCATTGGAATTTATATTTGGCACTTCCGAAAAATCTATATTAAAAATAGTTTTTGAATCTTTGATCAAAGCCCTCAAAGGTTCAATGGTAGTGTCAAGGATATTTTTTAGAGTGATATTTTCAACTTTTACGTTCAGTTTATCTTCTTTATTTAAAAGATCAATATGCTCATTTAAAGTGTTTTTCAACTGAAAAGCCGACGTTTCCAGCATCTCTAAATAAACCAGGGTCTCTTCATTTTGGATTGTCGAGGTATCTATTAAACTTACTAGCGAAATTAAATTATTTACGGGAGTCCTTAGGTCGTGGGAAGTTGTATAGGTTAATTGTTTGAATTCGGCATTGACTTTTGTAAGATTTGCAAGGAGCGTATTTCGCTCTTCCTCCAATTTTTTAATATGGGTGATATTTTTTGCAATGGCATAAATTAAATTTTGCGATGGTTCGGGAATAGATGTCCAGGTAAGCCATACAATTTCACCATTTTTCGTGATATAACGGTTTTGAAAGTGTAACAATGGAACTCCTTCCAAAATCAGGGCCCGCGTTTCAGCTGTATTGCGCTTATGCTCGGGATGTACAAAATGGCTTATGGGACTGGCAAATAATTCTTCCCGGGTATATCCCATTAACTTAATAAATGCAGGATTAACTCTTCTAAAAAACCCGTCATAGCCCGCAATGCAAAGAAAATCTGTTGATGATTCAAAAAAAGGTTCAAGGTTAAAGTGTTTATCAATATCTAATGACGTTTTCTCAGAAATTGGTATGTTATGGTATTCGTTTTTCATTTACCCTTAGGAGTATTAAAAGTTATTTAAAAAATTAACCTGAGGGAGGGTTGAATTATGAGCTTACTGACTGTATTTTAATTTTTATGCTACTGCTGTGGTGATTTCTATGTTCGACAATTAAAAAATTACAATGGGGAACTATTGTGTCTTATCTTAAACTCGTTTAGAAATTCTTTTGTAATTGGTTTTTCCTTCATGGCCACTATGTTTTTATCATTCTTTGTTGTAGCCACATCCCGCTCGTCAATTGATGAGGATATAATGTATACCCTACAATATTTTTTCAGTACAGTTGACAATTTATCATATGCTACAATAAACTCAAATCCGGACATCCCAGGCATGTATATATCTACAAAAATGACTTCGGGCAACTGGGAAATGTGTTCCTGATTTTCCTGTAAATATTTTAATGCCTCAAGAGCAGAAGAATATTGCAACACTTTTTTTCCGAAATGGTTCTTTGTAATCAAACGGGAAGCAATATAGAGGTCTATGAGGTTATCGTCTATAATCATTACATTTTCAAACCGGTATGATTGTTCTTCTTTCATTCTTTTAAATTTTTTAACGTAATTACAAAGGTGGTTCCTACTCCTTTTTCAGACTTAATATCAATAGTTCCATGCATTTTATCCAGCGTTTCCTTGACTATATAGAGCCCAACACCGGAACCGTCGGTATTGCCCGGCAAACGATAAAACATTTCAAAAATTTTATCGTGAAATTCAGGGTCTATACCAATGCCATTATCGGAGATACTGAGGTTTAATTCATCCTTGTTCGATGTGCCGGTAAGTTTAAGATATCTTCCGGAAGCCTCTTTTGTATGGTATTTAATAGCATTGGAAACAAGATTTTCAAGAACTGTATTAAAACGATGCCAATCGGAATAAAAGGGGTGTTTCTCGTCAATATCAATCTTAAAAGAAATGCCACTGGCATCTTTTATGTTGCGTACTGAGTTTACAATGTCATGGATGGTTTTCTTAAGGGGGATGTTTTGAGTTTCAAGTTTGGTGCGGTTATTTTGTGAGTAATTGAGGATGTTTTTAATGAATCCGTCCAGGCGGTTTATGCTAGTCCGTATCATTTTTACCTGTTCAAGGGTGTCAGGTTCCTTGCTGTCTTCTTCAATAAAAGAAATTAGACCGAGAATAGAGGTGAGTGGGGAACGTAAATCATGAGAAACACTATAGACAAAGCGGTCCAGTTCTTTATTTGTTTTAACCAGTTCCTTATTAGAATGGCATAATTCTGTCGCCCGTTTTTCATTCTCCTCATTTTGATGAGCGAGTTCTTTGATTAATTTTCCGAGTTTTTCATTTGTGTTTTTTCGTTCGGTAATATCGGTAACCATGGCCAGACCTCCTTTATAAATACCTCCATCATCAAAAAGTGGATTTGATGAAATTTGAGTCCAAACGTCTTTACCAGATTTTGAAATATATTTAAACTGTAATTGATCCGTATATCCTTTTTTTTTCTTTTGCATTAATTGACCAGCAATTTGCTTTGCATCTTCGTCCATAAAAAAATAGATGTCTTTTCCCGTCATCTCATCTTGGGTATATCCCAGAATTTCACAAAGTTTATTATTGACAAATGTGGTCCTGTTGTCTTCATCTATCACCCAAATACCTTCTTGTGCAGTTTCCACGATCTGACGAAATTTTTTTTCGTTTTCCTTGAGAATCTTTTCTGATTTTCTGCTTTCAGTGATATCAATCAGTACATTAACAGCACCAATTACCTGCCCAGTTGAATCCGTATAAGGTACTGGATAGGGCAATACATTTAGCTTATCACCATTGGGACGCTCTATAGTCATTTCCTGATTGGTAATTTTGCGACCTTCCTTTAGGGCTCTAACCATTGGGTACAAGTCGATAGGAAGTGGTTCGCCGTTTTTACTGTAGATTTTCATAGATCCGCACCACATATCTACGCCTATTTCTGGTTCTCTACCCCATAAGGTTACCGCTGCCTTATTATATAGTAGGATGCGTCCTTCAAGGTCACAGGAATAGGTGGCAATCGGTAAATTTTCAATGAGCTCCTTATAGCGTTTTTTGCTTTCCTCAATTTTTTTGCGTGCCAGTACCAGCTCAGTCACATCCGATGCAAAAAAAAGGATTCCATCTATAATACCCTCCTCATTTCTATTCGCCTGATAAATAAAGTTCAAATAGGTGCCAACAAGTTCTCCGTTTCTATGATGGTCAAATTGTACAAGCATCTCATTAGCCGAAAATGTTTCCCCGGTTTCATAAACCGTGTCTAAGATTTCTAAAATCCCCTGTGCCTCAAGTTCTGGTAATACGTCCTTTACGGTCTTACCAATAACATCTTCGACACCTATTAACTCTAAATACAATGGATTTGCCAATTCATACACATGATCAGGACCTTTTAATATACCCATGCAAGAAGGCGCTTGAAAGTATAGATCATTGAAA
Organism: Mariniflexile sp. TRM1-10; assembly: GCF_003425985.1. Classification (NCBI taxonomy): domain Bacteria; kingdom Pseudomonadati; phylum Bacteroidota; class Flavobacteriia; order Flavobacteriales; family Flavobacteriaceae; genus Mariniflexile; species Mariniflexile rhizosphaerae. Next base: position 4,584,520 of record NZ_CP022985.1, on the reverse strand, counting down.
CGCTGTCTTTCAATGTCAAGCGATAATTCCAATTGTTTTTTATCTGTTACATCTTCAATTGAATGTAAAATGTGGGTAATATTGTTAGTATCATCAGTTAATGGAATATTCCAAACATTGGTATATTTGATTTTAAATTTTGAAGTCCCACGAATAGGGATGTCATATTTTTGAAGCGGCATTTTATCCGATTCCTTTTTGGAGATCACAAAATGCAGGGAGTTTTTTAATTTTTCAACGCCTTTTGAAATCCTATCTTCCGGGTTTTCAGGAAATGCTTCAAAAATACCTTTCCCTATTAAATCTTTTTCAGTTGAATTTACTGCTTCCAGATAAGCATCATTAACTGCTACAATGGTGAATTTTGGAGCGTCAGGAAGGAGAATTAAATTAGGGTGGGGCAAAAGTTGAAAGATATGGTCAAATTGGGGGAGGAAGCGCATCATTTTGTAGGTATTAAAACATTTGAGGAAATGCAAGGTAGGGTATTTATATCACCTAATTTTTTTTATTCTTAAATTTTTAATAAAATCAATATGTAGGAAGATTTTTTAAGTTTTATTGGGAAGGAATAGAAATTGTTGAAATAGTTTCTTTGGTTTTAAAATCTTGATTTAAGTTATGTGTATTATGCTATTTAGTTAAATTAGTTTAAAATAGTCCGTTTATAATTTTATGTGAATTCTTATAGGAAGTATTAATTGTTATTCTTTGAAAAAGTAAATTTGCTTTTCGGCTAGATGTAAATCATTGAAAACGGTTCATATTCATAGGATAAGCGTAACCCGAAAAATTAATTATTTTCAAATAAGAAGATTCTCATTAACCTCAATACCATACCCAGCCATAAAAGTCTCATTAGCAGCCAAAGTTAAAATCCCTTCCTTGGTTTTTAAGTCTTGATTGGTGGCTTCATTATCGGCAATTCCTAACCAAGGTTCTATACAAACATAATCGCCTGTTGGTTTTGCCCAAATACCCAAATAGGGAAAATCATTATAACTAACCGATAGTACTTCACCATATACTTTACTTTTTAAAGCAACTTTTTTAGATTTCAAATCTTTAAAAATAAGGGCGTCTTCATTAAACAAATCGTGGGTTAGTGGTAGTTTGTTTGAATGATTAAAAACTGGTTTTGTTTCTGCTGAAATGAGTCCGTTTGCCATATTAATAAGATGGGTTTTTGAAGTTTCGGCATGTTCAAATTCTAAGAAATAATCTTCATACTGTTCATTTTCAAACACTGGACATTTAAATGCAGGATGTCCACCAACCGAAAAATACAGGGGTTTATCATCTAAGTTTTTAATGGTATGAATGACGTCAATGCGGTTGCCAACCAGCTTATAAGTGATATAAAACTCAAACTTAAATGGATAATTTTTTAAAGAGTCTTCACTGTAACTTAATTTAAAGCTGAGACTATCGGACGTTTGTTGGTGTAAAATAACGGCGTTGTTATTTCTAACGATGCCATGTTTTGGTAGTTTATATTCTTGGTTTTCAAAAATATAAGTATCGTTTTTTAATGCACCAATAATAGGGAATAGGTTAGGGGCAAAACTCCCCCAAACGGTTGGGTTGGCGTCCCACATAAATTCCGTGTTGTTTCTTACGGAAGTGATTTTGCACAATTCAGCACCTATTTTTTTTACTGCTATTTTAAGTTGCTTGTTTTCTAATGTTACCATGTAAGTGAAATTTAAACTAATGTACAAAACTTGTAATTTTTTAAGGAACTGTTTAAGTTTTATTTATTGATGCTTTTTTGAATTATTTTTGGGTCAGATGAGGCGGATTTTTTTTTAATAGCAGAGCCATTAGAAAAAAATTCAACGAAATATGGGTCAAAAAGAAACAAAAAATGGCTTTTAGATAAAATTTAAACAGTTTCTAAGGAATCTAACTAACTTTACAGCTTAAATTTTAGAATTGAGAACAAAATACGCCCATATGGTTAAAAACCCCCCATTATTTAAGCTGCAATTATTGCATTGGGCACAACAGTTTGATGACGTTGTTTGGTTGGATTCCAATGATTACGAACAGAACTACTCCAACTACGATGCGGTTTTGGCAGTTGATGCCTTTACAAGCATTCAAACCGATTACCATGAAGCTTTTGAGAAGTTAAAAGAATACCAAACCCATGTAAACGATTGGATTTTTGGTTATTTGACGTACGATTTAAAAAATGCCGTAGAAGACTTAAAATCAAATAATTTTGACGGCTTGCAATTCCCGGATTTATACTTCTTTCAACCTAAAAAGCTATTCTTTTTTAAGGGAAATCAAGTTGAAATGCAGTATTTAAATATGATGGACGACGAATTTGAAAGTGATTTGAAGGCGGTTCAACAAATGAACGCATCCACAAATCAACAAATCAACAATCCTATTAAAATAAAGCTCCGCATTCACAAAGACGAATACTTCGAAAAGATAAATGCTATGTTGGGCCACATCCATCGTGGCGATATTTACGAAGCAAATTTTTGTCAGGAATTTTATGCCGAAGACACGGAAATAAACCCTTTAGAAACCTATAATAAGCTTAATACGATTTCAAACCCGCCATTTGCCAGCTTTTTAAAGATTAATGACAAGTATTTGCTATCGGCATCACCGGAGCGCTATTTAAAAAAGCAAGGCAACACCATCGTTTCCCAACCCATAAAAGGCACAGCCAAACGTTCCGAGAATATTGAAGAGGACAAGCAGCTAAAACAGGAGTTGTTGGACAACGAAAAGGAACGTAGCGAAAACATCATGATTGTAGATTTGGTACGTAACGATTTATCTAAAACCGCCATTAAAGGTAGTGTGGAGGTAGAAGAATTATGCAAAATTTATACGTTTGATCAAGTGCACCAAATGATATCGACTGTAAAATCTAAAATAGAATCTACAACCCACGCCGTAGATGTTATAAAAAGCACATTCCCAATGGGAAGTATGACAGGAGCTCCAAAAATTTCGGCAATGAAGATTATTGAAGCATTGGAGGAAACCAAACGGGGACTCTACTCGGGCTCAGTGGGATATTTTTCACCAACGGGCGATTTCGATTTTAATGTGGTTATAAGGAGTATTTTATACAATGAAACCAAAAAATACGTGTCTTATTCTGTTGGAGGCGCCATCACAACAAAAAGCGACCCGCTAAAAGAATACGAAGAATGTTTGGTTAAGGCCAAAGCCATGCGTGAGGTTTTGGAAAATTAATCGATGTGGTTGTTGAAATTCTTTTTAATTTCATCAAAAATATGCACAATCCTTTTGGTTTCTATTGATTTAATTTTTGAAATTTCTTCAAAACTGAGTTTCCCAAAAACAAATAAATCTACAATATTCGACACATTTAGTGGTAGCCAACTGTATAAATTGCCTAAGGTTTTTTTATGATTGTTTAAAGAAATGGCGTTGGTGTCAAGTGCATTTAAAACAGAATTACTGTCATCATCATATAAAAATAAATGCTTGGAATGTCCGTTTTGCTGATACGAAATATCATCTAAATCTTCATTCATTACATAATCGAAACCGTCATCAATGGTGTAATTTTCTTCTAAGGCATCCAGTTCTTCTACTAAAATTGAGTTCGTGCTTATCGTGTTTTTATGAAACGCTTCTTTTTTGAAAATAGCATCCAAATCGGCATCAACTATTTTAAAAAGTTTCAGTTTTAAAGTATTTGTGTCAATATCAATATCGTAACCTTTTTCATAAAACTTTGCGATACTTTCGTCTATGATACCGTTTGAGGCATACATTTTTTTAGGAATAATACCTGTAGATTCTGCAATATAAAGTCTGTGTTTAACATAAGGATGTAATTGTTGTGAAGCAGAAACCACTTTTTTGTTAAAAGCAGTTTGAGTTGCTTTTTCGTTTAATCTTTCTATTGAACTCATAATGCCTGAATTAAATATGTGTTTCTAAATTTACAAAATTCTGTAGAATATATGATGATGAAAATCAGTTTTAACTTAGGGCTTCAAAATTTGTAAGCAGCTAAACTTTGTGCTTTTGCTTCTTTGCAAGATTAAAATAAACCTTAACTTTGAAATATGATAAAGACCTTTCAAGACCATATAGATTCCAAGCTTTCATTTTTAAAAAGCAGCAAGTTACTTCTTGCTATTTCTGGAGGGATTGACAGTATGGTTTTAACGCATTTATGTTATAAAACAGGCTTAAATATTGCTCTGGCCCATTGCAATTTTAATTTAAGGGGAAAAGAAAGTGATGCTGATGAAGATTTTGTGTTGCAACTGGCAGAAGATTTGGAATTAGAGGTTTTTGTTGAAAATTTTGATACAGAGGCTTTTGCCGAAGATGAAAAACTGAGTATTCAAATGGCAGCAAGAATGTTAAGATATCTTTGGTTTTCAGAACTTACAAAGCAGCTTAATTTTGATTATATTTTAACTGCTCACCACGCAGATGATAATCTTGAAACATTCTTTATTAATTTATCAAGAGGAACTGGTTTGGATGGTTTATTGGGGATTCCTGAGGTAAATAATAACATTGTGAGGCCATTGCTGCCTTATTCGAGGGAAGACATTGAAAATTATGCTAAGGAACATAAACTAAAGTGGCGGGAAGATAGTAGTAATAGCTCAACCAAATATTTGAGAAACAAATTGCGTCATGATGTGATACCAATACTTAAAGAAATAAACCCTCATTTTTTACAGAATTTTGCCAAAACCCAAACGTTTTTAAATGATTCTAAATTTATAATTGAGGATAAAATTACAGATGTTACTAATAAAGTAATCAAATCAATTGATGCGTACACTGTTGTATTAAATATAGAGGAAATTAAGAAATTAAGTCATCCTAAAGCCTATTTGTATGAGCTATTAAAGAATTTCGGATTTACGGAATGGCACGACGTCTTTAATTTATTGGATGCACAATCAGGAAAGCAAATCCTGACAAACACACACCGATTAATAAAAGACAGGAATAGTTTGTTGTTGAGTGAAATCCATGCGGATGATAGTCAAACCATACACATTTCAGAAACAGATAAAATAGTCGAAACCCCTTTTGGAGTGTTAGTTTTTGAAGAAGCGGATGCGGTTTTAGAAACCCCGAAAACAGTTATTTATGTCGATAAGGATTTATTAAAATTTCCTTTAACACTTAGAAAATGGGAAGAGGGTGATGTGTTTTATCCACTAGGAATGACAGGAAAAAAGAAATTAAGCAAATATTTTAAAGACGAAAAATTCTCGTTGTTGGATAAGGAAAACACCTGGTTGTTATGTTCGGATGATGCCATTGTTTGGGTTATAAATAAAAGAGCAGATAACCGATTTCGAGTTACAGACACTACAAAGCACATTTTAAAAGTTGAATTGAAATAATTTGCCATACTGAACACAGTTGAAGTGTCTTATTAACTAAAAAACTTTAGTACATGACAAAAATCCAAATATATTCAGATGTCAGTCTGAGCGCAGTCGAAGACATTGGAAATATTGTTTTTAATTGTATTTCGACTGAGCTATGTGACACTTTCTATTTTTGTCATGTACTAAACTAAAAATCATAATTTGAAACTACAAGGCAACATCGTCGACATCCAAAATAAGCGCATTTTTAAAGGTGAAATCACTATTAAAAATGAAAAGATTTTTTCTATTGAAGAAAAGCAACATGATGTTGAAGTTTATATACTTCCTGGTTTTGTTGATGCACATATCCATATAGAAAGTTCTATGTTGGTTCCTAGTGAATTTGCACGTTTAGCCGTAATCCATGGCACCGTAGCAACGGTTTCAGATCCGCACGAAATAGCCAATGTGTTAGGTGTTGAAGGTGTTGAGTTTATGATAGGGAATGGTAAAAAAGTACCATTTAAGTTCCATTTTGGAGCACCTTCTTGTGTGCCTGCAACAACTTTTGAATCGGCAGGAGCCGTTATAGATTCAGATGCTATAAAAACACTTTTGGAGAACCCCGATATCAAATATTTGGCAGAAATGATGAATTATCCCGGCGTGTTGTTTGATGATGCCGAAGTGATGAAAAAAATAGCTTGGGCTAAACATTATAATAAGCCAGTGGATGGGCACGCACCGGGATTAAGAGGTGATGCTCTTACCAAATACATTCATGCGGGTATGACTACCGACCATGAATGTTTTACCCATGATGAAGCTTTGGAAAAGTTGCAAAAAGGCATGAAAATCCTCATCCGTGAAGGCAGTGCTGCCAAAAATTTTGAAGCTTTAATAGGTTTAGCATTTGAACATTTTGAAAACATGATGTTTTGTAGTGACGATAAGCATCCAGACGATTTAATACTCGATCATATTAACAAGCTTTGCACCAGAGCCGTAGCCAATGGTATAGACGTGTTTAAAGTGCTGCAAATGGCATGTGTTAACCCAGTGAAACATTATAATTTGGATGTAGGCTTACTACAGGTAGGCGATGCTGCAGATTTTATAGTTGTTGAAGATTTAATAAATTTCAAAACCATTCAAACCTATATAGCTGGGGAGTTGGTATTTGATAAAGGAAACTCTTTAATCAACCCCGTTTCTTTTGAAAACCTGAATCATTTCAACTGTAATAAAAAGGAAGTTTTAGATTTTAGATATGAGTCTTCCTCAGTGAAAATCAGGGCTATTGAAGCTTTAGACGGCCAATTGGTAACCAATGAAATCATTGAAGAAGCTTTAATTAAGGATGGGAATATGATTTCAAATACCGAAAAAGATATTTTAAAAATGACGGTTGTTAACCGGTATCAAAACCAAAAGCCAGCGATGGCATTCATAAAAAACTTTGGCTTAAAAGAAGGAGCTATTGCGTCTTCAGTTGGACACGATTCGCATAATATTATAGCGGTTGGTGTTTCAGACGAAGCTATTTGTAAAGCGGTTAATTTACTTATTGAACATAAAGGGGGTATTTGTGCGGTTTCTAATTCCGAAGAAAAAATAATTGCGCTTCCAGTTGCAGGTATTATGAGTGACAAAGACGGAGATACTGTTGGAAAACAATACGCAGAACTTGATAACATGGCAAAACAATTAGGGAGTACACTACATACACCCTACATGACCTTATCGTTTATGGCGTTGTTGGTTATCCCATCATTAAAACTCAGTGACAAAGGACTTTTTAATGGAACGGATTTTAAATTTACCTCTTTAACAATTAATAATTAATAATGAATAATTAATGGTTGTACGAAATATTGAATAATTTTCATCTAACAATCTAACAATCTAACAATCTAACAATCTAACAATCTAACAATCTAACAATCTAACAATCTAACAATCTAACAATCTAACAATCTAACAATCTAACAATCTAACAATCTAACAATCTAACAATCTAACAATCTAACAATCTAACAATCTAACAATCTAACAATCTAACAATCTAACAATCTAACCACCAAAATGCCAATAATAGAATCCACATACAAGCCGCCATTCTTTTTTAAAAAAGGTTTTGTTTCAACTGTATATTCGGGGTTAGTTCGTAAAGTTTCTTTGAAACAAGAACGCGAACGGATTACTTTAAACGATGGTGATTTTCTGGATTTGGATTGGAGTTTTTCAAAAGAAAAAAGCAATAAACTCATCATTTTACTTCACGGATTGGAAGGGCATGCCCAACGTCCTTATGTAACTGGTACAGCAAAACTGTTTAATAACCATGGTATAGATGCTGTTTGCGTGAATTTTAGAGGCTGCAGTGGTGAAGACAATTTAAAGTATTATAGCTACCATTCGGGAGCAACCCAAGATTTAGAAACGGTAATAAATGACGCTATTTTAAATAAAAAGTACTCTGAAATTTATTTAAAAGGTATCAGTTTAGGTGCCAACATCATTTTAAAATATTTAGGAGAGCGTGAGGTTGTACCACAGGAAGTAAAATCGGCCATAGCCATTTCTGTACCTTGTCATCTGTATGGTTCGGCTAAAGAACTACACAATTTTAAAAACATTTTGTTTCACGATCGGTTTAAAAAACACTTGGTAAACCGATTAAAAATCAAGCAAAAAAACTTCGATAAGGAGTTAAGTATTGAAGAGATAGCTTCAATTAAAACATTATATGATTTTGATACTATTTACACATCCAAAGCGCATGGTTTTAAAGATGCTTTGGATTATTATGAGCAATGTAGCAGTCTGCAATTCCTTCCTAACATAAAAGTGCCTACGCTCATAATAAACGCCCTTAATGATTCCTTTTTATCACCCGAATGTTATCCTGTAAAAGAAGCTAAACAAAACCCGAATTTATATTTAGAAATGCCAAATTTTGGAGGTCATGTTGGATTTATTGATAAAGGAAATGTTTATTACAATGAAAAACGCGCTTTAGAGTTTGTCAAAAATCATTAAATAGCTATATATTTAAGGATATTTTTGATTTTAATTATAAGAAGTTTTAGGATATAACAAAAATTGAAGCGTGTCACATGGAGCTTTTCGGCTGTGCTTAAGATAAACTAAAGTCGAAATGCGGATAAAAACAAGATTCCTAGTGTCTTCGACTGCGCTCAGACTGACATCTGAAATATATTAGGATTTTTGTAATGTACTAAAATGAGAAGTTTAAACGAGTTTAATGAGTTCATCTCCAAAAGACAAGGCCAAAACACCCGAAGGTTTTTCAAATTTAAAAACAAAAACGCCTCCAAAGAATAGTGTAGGTATGCCTGCTATAAAGGCAGCCGTTGGTCATGCAGTAAAATACATGAATCCTGCCGATGCCTTAAAAATTTCACTTAAATTAAATCAAAAAGGCGGGTTTGATTGTCCAGGTTGTGCATGGCCAGATCCAGACGATGCCCGTTCTTTTTTAGGTGAATATTGCGAAAATGGCATAAAGGCGATGGCAGAAGAAGCGCAAAACAAGACCATTGGTGCCGAATTTTTTGCGAACCATTCCGTTGATGAATTGGCTGGTTGGTCTGACTTTGAAATTGGGAAATCAGGGCGTTTGTCCGAACCCCTATTTTTGGCATCAGGAGCTACGCATTATCAGCCCATTTCTTGGGATGATGCTTTTAAAAAAGTGGGGACACATTTAAATGCTTTGGACTCACCGAATGACGCTGTGTTTTATACTTCTGGAAGAACCACCAACGAAGCCGCTTTTTTATACCAATTATTTGTGCGTGAGTTTGGTACATCCAATTTGCCGGATTGTTCTAACATGTGTCATGAAGCTAGTGGGAGTGCCCTTTCCGAAACGTTAGGAATCGGCAAAGGCTCTGTGACTTTAGACGATTTGTATAAAGCGGAATTGGTAATAGTGATGGGGCAAAACCCTGCTACCAATCACCCAAGAATGTTGACTGCTTTGGAAAAATGTAAAAAAAACGGTGGTAAAATAATGGCTATCAATCCGCTACCGGAAGCTGGCTTGGTGAAATTCACTAATCCGCAAAATCCTTATAAATTACTAACGGGTGGCACTAAAATAACCGATGTATTTGTACCTATTACTATAAACGGCGATGTCGCTTTTATAAAAGCCCTACTTATTAAATTACTTGAAAAAGAAACGATTGACGGCGGTGTGGTTGATGAAGGCTTTATAAAAGAGTTTACACATGGTTATGAAGCCTTTGTTTCAGATTTAAAGACTTATAATTTTGAAGACTGTTTGCAAGCGTCTGGTGTTTCAAAAGAAATTTTTGATGAAGCATTCCATTTAATCCTAAACAACAATAAAATCATTATTTGTTGGGCTATGGGTTTAACGCAACACCAAAATGCGGTAGATAATATTCGTGAGTTGGTCAATCTCTTGTTATTAAAAGGAAGCATTGGTAAAGAAGGCGCTGGCACGTGTCCGGTACGTGGGCATTCCAATGTGCAAGGTGATAGAACCGTTGGTATTTGGGAATCGGCTCCACAGGCTTTTTTAGATAAAATTGAGGCTAAATATGGTTTTAAACCAAGTCCTAAACATGGCTATTCTGTTATTGATGCCATAAAAGCGATGTACGAGAAAAAAGCAAAGGTGTTTTTCGGAATGGGCGGCAACTTTATTTCGGCAGTACCGGATACTTTATATGCTGCCCAAGCATTAGCCAATTGTAATTTAACGGTTCATGTGAGCACAAAATTAAATCGGTCACATTTAGTGACTGGTAAAGAAGCTTTGATTTTACCTTGTTTGGGGCGCTCGGAAAAAGATTATCAAAAAACGGGTATTCAGGTTCAAAGTGTTGAAAATTCTATGGGTATCGTGTCTTCAACCAAAGGTGTTTTAGAGCCTTGTTCAAAAAAAATAATAAGCGAAGTGGCCGTAGTTTGTGGTATGGCACATGCTACTTTAAAGAACAGAACCAAAATAAATTGGCTTCAGTACAAAGATGATTATAATTTGGTACGCCATGATATTCAAGAGGTTGTAGATGGATTTGACGATTATAACAGCAAACTAAAACAACCTTCAGGATTCTACTTACCTAATGGAGCCCGTTACAGAAACTTCAAGACCAAAACTGGGAAAGCCAATTTTTCACTGAACAGGTTACCAAAATGGAAACTTAAGGACGGGGAGTTGGTTATGATGACCATTCGCAGTCACGATCAGTTCAATACGACTATTTACGGATTAAACGATAGGTACAGAGGTATTTATAACGAGCGGCGTATTATTTTTATGAACCGTGATGATATGGCAACTAGAGGTTTTAAAGAACAACAGGTTGTTAATTTAAAATCGGAATTTAATGGTGTGGTTCGGGAAGCCCATAATTTTAAAGTGATTGGTTACGAAATTCCTAAAAATTGCTGCGCTACGTATTTTCCAGAAACCAATGTGTTGGTTCCTTTAGATAGCTTTGCACATACGGCAAAAACACCGGCTTCAAAAAGTGTTATTATTAGGGTAGAAGCTATAACCCCTGAGCGCTTGTCATAGTTAAATTTATTAAAACAAATCGAATGGAGCGCAGTCGAAATGTATTGATAATCTGATCAATACATTTCGACTGCGGAACCAATGATGTTTTTTAAAATTAAGACTTCAATAAGTATGGGAAACTAAATGTCATTTGATATTGCTTTTTTTAGAATAAAATGATACCTCAAATTGACATTAAAGTTTGCTTTTTAGCCTCTAAAATTAGAACGGGTAAAATAATTAATTAAATATAACATCCTCAGTGGGTGTAATGACGCCGTCAACAACGTGAATAATACCATTCTTTGCTTTAACATCACTTTTAATTATTCTTGCTCCACCAATATAGGCTGTTCCAAAAGGCTCATCATAAGAAACATTAATTTGTTGACCTCCTTGTGTCTCTATAATTTGGGAACTATTAAATTTTGATAGCATGACTTTATTCGGCAGAAAATGATACTTTAAAAATTTTATTAAATCTGCACGGTTAGTGGGGTTCGTTAAATATAAAAAATCTTTAACCTGCATTTTTTTAAAGGCTTCATTCGTTGGAATAAAAACGGTATGATTATCTGTCATGAGCATGGATGGCGCTAATCCTGAAATAAAAATTAAATTTGTAAATGTAGATAAGTTTCTATCCATTTGAGCTAATCCAATAGTTGTATAATTTTCAGGATTCTCAATGTCACTTAATACTTCATCGCTGCGCCATTGCGCTGATAGCGTACAGGTAAAAAATAAGAGCGTTACTAGAAGTAGATTTTGAATTTTTGTTTTCATAATTTCAATTTTTAAGATTTGCATTTGTTACCTTAATATAAGTACTATGGAAAAATCTTTTTTGCAGTATAAAATTTTTTTTTAACTCATATAATAGAGGCGTTTCGTTTAAATGGTTAGTCTCTTCTTACTTAGGTGCCTTTTTTAAAAATCGAAAATGATAAACGTTTTCACTTTTTGTTATAGAAGTGGTTTAAACTTTACGGTGTGGTTCGGGAAGCCCATAATTTTAAAGTGATTGGTTACGAAATTCCTAAAAATTGCTGCGCTACGTATTTTCCAGAAACCAATGTGTTGGTTCCTTTGGATAGCTTTGCACATACGACAAAAACACCGGCTTCAAAAAGTGTTATTATTACGGTTGAGGCTAATTAGGGGTATTCATGCTTTCCTAATTCTAACATCAAAATTTTGTTTAATACCTAATTTTTTTCATTTCAATTTGTGAAATCGTCAATAATTCAAGTTTGGTTAAAAATTAATTTATATTTATATTTAAAAAATAAGTAAAAATACTTAGATTTGTAATTAAATTACGTAGTTGTGTATTGCAGCTAACTCTAAACAATTAAAATTTAACTGATGAAAAAAATTATTGTTGTAGGAAATGGTATGGTGGGATATAAGTTTTGTGAAAAATTTGTAGACCTCGCAAAAGACAAAAAATTTCAGTTAACTGTTTTTGGTGAAGAACCTAGACCAGCATATGATCGTGTTCATTTAAGTGAGTTTTTTCAAAATAAAGATGCGAAGGCTCTTGAAATGGCCCCTAGGGAATGGTACGAATCGCATAATATTGAACTAATTACGGACGAACGCGTAACAGACATTCATCGTGTTTCTAAAAAAGTAACGACTTCAAAGGATGTAAACTATAAATACGATTACTTAGTATTGGCAACAGGTTCTGCGCCTTTTGTGCCAAATATTCCTGGTGTTGAGAAAAAAGGCATTTTTGTTTATAGAACTATTGAAGATTTGGAAGCGATGCTTTCATACGCCGATAAACTTAAAAAAGACAGAAAAGATACGATAAAAGCAGCTGTATTAGGAGGTGGATTATTAGGTTTAGAGGCGGCTAAGGCGGTTATGGATATGGGCTTTGAGCCACATGTAGTAGAGTTTGCGTCTAAGTTAATGCCGCGCCAGTTAGATACACGAGCTAGTAAAGTATTGCAGGAGAAAATAGAATCTTTGGGGATTCATGTGCATTTGTCCAAAGCCACCAATAAAATACTGGGAGATAAAAGTATTACAGGCATGGAGTTTGGCGAATACGATAAAATAGATGTTGAAATGCTTGTTATTTCAGCTGGAATTAGGCCTCGTGATGAGTTAGCCAAAACCTGTTTTTTAGATATGGGAACGCGTGGAGGTATCGTTGTTAACGATAGAATGCAAACATCCGATCCGGAAATTTACGCCATTGGCGAGGTTGCTTTGTATAACCAAATGATATACGGTTTGGTAGCTCCAGGGTATGATATGGCTGGGGTTGCCGTCAATCAAATTATAGGGAATTCCGAAGTTTTAATGGAAAGTGACATCGATATGTCTACCAAGCTTAAATTGATTGGTGTAGATGTGGCGAGTTACGGTGAGCCTTTTATGCCTGTTGAAAAGGGGTATTCTATTATTTATGAAAATAAAACCAAAAATTTATATAAACGTATTAATATCAGTCATGATGGAAAAAAACTTTTAGGAGGGATTTTGGTAGGTGATGCGTCTGATTATAACATGTTCCACCAAATTTATTTAAACGGATTGCCAATACCTGCGGATGCCGAAGAGTTAATTATTGGTAGCAGAGGAGAAGGTGGTTCATCGTTTGGTAGTGTGATGGATATTCCAGACGCGGCGCAGGTTTGTTCTTGTGAGAGTGTTACAAAAGGCGCTATATGCTGTTCTATAACCGAAGGCGATTGTCAAAATTTAGGCGATGTCATAGCCAAAACCAAAGCAACAACAGGTTGTGGAGGTTGTAAACCTATGGTGGTAGACTTAGTGAATGAAACCCTTAAATCTTTAGGGAAAGAAGTTAAAGAAACCCTTTGCGAGCACTTTAGTTTTAACCGTCAGGAATTATACGATTTAGTAAAAGTTAATAAAGTTGAAGATTACGATGAAGCGCTTAACCTATTTGGAGAAGGCGATGGTTGCGAGGTTTGTAAGCCAGCATTGGCATCCATTTTTGCGACCATTACTATGGAAACTCCAAACAAGCAAGTAGCTATTCAAGATACAAACGATCGGTTTTTGGCAAACATACAGCGTAATGGAACCTATTCGGTAGTGCCAAGAATTGCAGGTGGTGAAATAACACCCGATAAATTGATTGTTATTGGTGAAGTTGCTAAAAAATACGATTTATATACGAAGATAACAGGTGGTCAACGTATCGATTTATTCGGTGCCCAATTACATGAATTGCCACTCATTTGGAAAGAATTAATTGATGCTGGTTTTGAAAGTGGCCATGCTTACGGAAAATCGTTAAGAACCGTAAAAAGTTGTGTAGGTTCTACCTGGTGTCGTTACGGTATGCATGAAAGTGTGACCTTTGCCATTGAAATTGAAAACCGTTATAAAGGCTTGCGGTCACCACATAAATTAAAAGGTGGTGTTTCAGGTTGTATTAGGGAATGTGCCGAAGCCAGAGGTAAGGATTTTGGATTGATTGCTGTAGAAGGTGGTTGGAATTTATACGTATGTGGTAATGGTGGTGCAACACCAAAACACGCCATTCTTTTTGCTGAACAATTAGATGATGCCACGGCTATAAAGTACTTAGATAGATTCTTAATGTTCTACATACGCACCGCAGGTCCTTTAGTAAGAACAGCACCATGGTTAGAAAAATTGGATGGCGGTATTGAATACTTAAAGAAAGTGGTTATAGAAGATTCGTTAGGAATTGCTGAAGAATTGGAATTAGAAATGGAAGGACTTGTAAATAAATATGAGTGTGAGTGGAAACAAGCCATTGAAGACCCGAATATGGCAAAACGTTTCAAACATTTCGTAAATTCGGATGATACAGATGATAACTTGGTATTTGTACCAATGCGCGACCAAAAAATGCCAAAGGCTTGGTAATATTGTTTAAAAGTTGAATTGTTTAACTGTTGAAAAGTTGAATTGGTACTAACGATTACACAAATAAACGATTACACAATTACCCGATTACACAAATAAAGAATTGAATAAAAAAAATAGATATGCAAAATATACTTGAACAATATAAATCGGTTACGGAAGCTGAGGTTAAAACGTGGTTTGAAGTTGGTACGGTAAGTGATTTTCCTGAGAATAGCGGTGCTTGTATAAAGTACAAAACCAAACAAATAGCGGTGTATAATTTTGCCAGAAAAGATAAATGGTATGCCTGCCAAAACTTATGTCCGCATAAAATGGAAATGGTGTTGTCTTTAGGAATGATTGGCGATAAAGATGGTGTTGCTAAAGTAGCATGCCCCATGCATAAAAAGAATTTTTCATTGGAAGATGGTACTAATTTAGGTGGTGACGATTTAAAAATTGCGGTATATCCTGTTAAAATTGAAAGCGGAAATGTGTATATTGGCTTTTCAGATTAACATATATACACAAAAAAATGAAGCCAACAAGATTTGAAATTGCCATTGCATTAATTGATAAAAAAAATTCCGAAGACATTAACACCTACCATAGCCATGGTTTGGATTTTCCAAAAGAATTGTTGTACGCGCAACGTATGTCCCAAAAGTTGTTGCAGTTTAAACCCGATGCTTCAAGAGCACTTCAAATTGCAGCCAGAGCACAACATATTTGCCGTTGGAAAATAGCCAGGGATGAATATCCAATGGATCGAGTGGGCTATTTAAAGTGGCGTGAAACACTTAAAAAAATGCACGCTGATATCACAGCGGACATTTTAAAGGAAGTCGGTTACGAAGATGAATTCATTGAACGCGTGTCTTTTTTAATTAATAAAAAGCTCATTAAAAAGAATGAAGAAAGCCAAGCCATTGAAGATGTTATTTGTTTGGTGTTTCTAGATTATTATTTTGAAGAATTTGCAGCCAAACATGAAGATGAAAAGGTGATTGATATTCTTCAAAAAACATGGGTTAAAATGTCTGAAGAAGGACATGCAGAAGCGTTAAAAATTAAATATTCAGATAAAAGTTTGGCGTTAATAAAACAGGCTATTTCTTAAATACGATACATAACAATGACAAAAAACGGTAATTCATTAGATCAACGCACTTTTGATAGATTAAGCCGTTTGTACATTATCGCATTAAGTACTATTGCACTTTCTGTGATTTTGAGTCAAATACTGGTGCGTAAACATCTTAACGACCAACAAAGTGATTCTTCGGTTATAAATGTGGCGGGGAGGCAGCGTATGTTAAGTCAGAAATTAACAAAAGAAATCGTTTCACTTTCAACCGAAAACACTCCAAAGCAACGCATACTTCTTAAAGAAAAAATAAAACAAACATTAAAACTTTGGGAACAATCGCACCACGCGCTTCAACAAGGTAATGATAGTTTGGGTTTGCCCGGTAACAACAGTGCTGTAATTAAGGAGAAATTTAAAGTTTTAAACCCAACGTTTGACACTATTAGTAAGGCATCAAAATCTATTATTGAAAAAATTGAAAACATACCACCGTTACCGCTATCGGCATTTATAGATGATATTGAAAAGGTAAAGGAAAATGAAAGCCATTTTCTTTTGGTAATGGATCAAATTGTTAATCAGTACGATTTAGAAGCCGATGCCAAAGTGAGTTGGTTGCGTAAGTTAGAGATGCTGTTAATGGTGCTTACGCTACTTATATTATTAGGGGAATTTCTATTTATTTTCTGGCCAACAGCAAAATCGGTAAAATCAACCTTGGCCGAATTATTAATTGCTGAAAAGAAAGCTAAAAAAATGGCTTTTGATGCTGATGAATTGAGTGTGTCCAAAGAAAAATCCATTAAAGAATTACGGGCATTAAGCCATGCTATGGACGAAACTCTTTTGTTTGCCAGAATTACGCCTAATGGTGCTTTGGTGCATATGGGAAAGAAGTTTTCGCGTCTTTTTAAATTTACTAAATTTAGTAGTTCTGCTAATTTTTCAGAGATACTTTCAATAAATGAAACCGAACAATTAGAAATAGAAAATTTAATAGCTAAGCATAAAAAAACAGGCTGGCAAGGAGAAGTAAAGGCAACCACCAGGGATAATCATGATGTTTGGTTGGAAATGGCCATTATTCCTTTCAATCCCACCGACGACAAATCGGAACTCCTAATCATTGCATCCGAAATAACAGCACGTAAAGCTGCTCAAATTGAAATAGCACGCCTAACAAAGGAAAGTTTTGAGGAGAAAATGAACCAGCAAAAGGTGATTTCAAGTAAAATTATAGAGAATCAAGAAAAAGAGCAAAACCGAATAGCTAAAGATGTGCATGATGGTATTGGACAAATGCTTACGGGTTTAAAATATAATTTGGAAAGTATTGATATTAAGGACATAAATAAGACGGCTTCTAAAATTGAACATCTTAAAGAACTTACTTCAAACATTATAAAAGGTGTTAGGACCGCCACATTCAATTTAACACCACCGGAGTTGTCCGATCATGGTATTGTGCCGGCAATTACTAAGTTAACTCAGGAATTAGGGAAGCTTACAGCAAAACATATTGTACTGTTCAATAAAACCGATTTCAATCAGCGTTTAGACTCGTTGGTGGAAATAAATATTTATCGTATTGTACAAGAAGCCATTAATAATGCCATTAAATATGCTGATTCTACCCATATTTTAGTGTCTTTATCACATAGCGAAAACATACTAAGTATTGTTATAGATGACAATGGTAAAGGTTTTGATCCCAATAAGGTTAAAAATGTTAAAAATGGTGATGGTGGGATGGGAATGACCTTTATGCGGGAACGTATTAAATATATAGATGGCCGTTTATTTCTAAATTCAGAAATAGGGAAGGGAACACGGGTAACGTTGAATATACCTATAACAGATTAAGAGACTGTTTAAATTTTGTTTTGCAATGTTTTATAGGGTATTTTTTTGCCAGACAGGGCCGAGCGTATAAAAAAGGTCTGGGAGACCTTTTTAGCGAAGGAGCCAGGCTGCCGCGAGGGAGAGGTACATAGCTATGGACCGAAAAACGGCTGAAGTATAGCGGAAAAAGGCACATAAAAGAGCCAAAGGATAAAACTTAAACAGTCTCTAAGTATTGTTACGTAAAATTTTTTAGTTTTGTACTTATAAATAACATAAGCAGATGAACCATCCATGCCAAAAACGTCTTTAGCAGACAGAAGCATGATTATGGATGCACCATCTGACCATTGAAAAAACAAATAATAAAAGCAGATGAACCATCCATGCCAAGAACGTCTTTAACAGACAGAAGTATGATTATGGATGCACCATCTGACCATTAAAAAATAAATAATAAAAGCAGATGAATATTATAAATGTAGTTTTAGCAGATGACCACGTACTGGTAAGAGACGGTATTAAGGCGCTTTTAGAAGACCAAGAAGGTATTCAAGTTATAGATGAAGCTTCTAACGGCTTGGAAGCTCTTGAGGTAATAAAAAAGCACAAGCCCCATTTGTTGATAGTAGATATTCGTATGCCAGAACTTAATGGTATTGAGGTTGTTAAGGAGATTAATAAAAGATATTCTGATGTTAGAACGCTGGTGCTTTCCATGCATGATTCAGAAGAATACGTAGTTAAAGCCATTCAGGCAGGTGCCGATGGTTATTTGCTTAAAGGAGCAAGTAAAGAAGAATTTTTAAAAGCGTTGCATAAAGTTGCTTCTGGAGGAAAGTATTTTACTGGAGATATTTCGGCGATCATCATGAATAATTTTGTGAATGGAAATACCACCACTACGACTGTGGAAGAAAAACCAATAGCGGATCCATTCAACCTTACTAAAAGAGAAAAACAGATTTTAAATCTTGTTCTACAGCTAAAAAACAATAAAGATATTGCCGAAGAACTTCAAATAAGTAAGCGTACTGCCGAAGTACACCGTTTTAATTTAATGAAAAAACTAGACGTTAAAAACCTTATGGAACTAAGTAATAAGGCCAAGGAATTTGATTTGGTTTAATTTCTTCATTTTTTATTTAAAAATGTCAGTTTGAGCCTTTCGTAAGCTACACTTTTATCTTGAGCACAACCGAAAGGCGGCTGCCAATGACGTTCTTTAAAATTAGGACTTCGACAAGCTGTCTGACAAACTAAATGTTATTTTAGATTGCTTTTTTAGAATAAAACCTTAATATGACACTCTTTAATTTTTGTCATGTACTAGATTAAAAAACATAAGCTGAATTTTTACAGTCTTTAGAATATTTTCTACGTATTCTAATCTGACAATTCTAAGTTATTGTGATTTATTTTACAATAATTTCAAAGATCAAAACGGTATAACTTTCTTAGAAATTACTTATTCATTTGTTGATTTTATAGCAATTTGAAGTATTTAAGCTTTCGTTTTCATTGCCAATTATAGATAATCTTTTATTTTATTCTTTTATTTTTTAATAGATTCACAAAAAGCCATTTTAATAATTACCAATACTGCATTTATTATATAATACGTAATTTATATTTCATAAATTACGTATTTATACTTATTTTTGTACGTATAAAAAGTAATTATCATGAAAAATTCAGAATCACTTAAGGCTACAAAATTAAATTTATTCAATTTTAAATCGATTCCAACACGCACATTTTGGATAACGTCCATATCGTTCTTCATGTGCTTTTTCGCATGGTTTGGTATCGTTCCTTTTATGCCAGATGTGGTAAAAGATTTGGGTTTAACACCAACACAAAAATGGAACTCTATCATTTTAGCAGTTACAGGTACCGTATTTGCTCGATTACTTATCGGCAAATTATGTGATAAATATGGACCACGTTTATGTTACACGGCCCTTTTGATTTTAGGCGCCATTCCTGTTATTGCATGTGGTTTAGTACAAACACCTCTTCAGTTTTTAATTTGTAGATTGTTTATAGGTTTTATTGGTGCTTCATTCGTTATTACGCAAGTACATACCTCTTTAATGTTTGCCTCAAATGTGGTGGGAACTGCCAATGCAACATCTGCAGGATGGGGTAATTTAGGTGGTGGCGCCAACCGTTTAGGGATGCCATTAATTGCTGCTGCGGTGGTGAGTTTTGGAGTTGCCGATGCCGATGCTTGGAGATATTCAATGGTTATTGCGGGTGTGGTTTGTTTTTTAATGGGTTTGGTATATTACTTTTTCACACAAGATACTCCTGAAGGTAACTTTAAGGATTTAAGAGCTTCAGGAAAAATGGTGACTACTAAAAAAGATCAGGTTGGGTTTTTAACTGTGATTAAAGATTATAGAACTTGGATACTTTTTATTGTTTATGCTGCATGTTTTGGTATAGAGCTTACCGTATATGGTACCATGGATGATTACCTTCAAAACACGTTTCAATTAGAGCGTGTTACCGCAGGGAATTTTGTATTGTCTTTTGCCTTGATGAATATTTTTGCACGTACACTGGGCGGCTTTTTTGGCGATAAATTCGGAAAACTTAAAGGCTTAAGAGGTCGTGTACTGTTTCTTTCTGTTATACTGTCGTTGGAAGGAATTATGTTGGTAACTTTTTCAACAACCACAAGTATTGTTGTAGGTATTATATTCTTAATATTGTTTAGTTTAACAGTTCAAATGGCAGAAGGTGCGACGTTTTCGGTAGTACCGTTCATTAATAAAAAAGCCATAGGTTCTGTTTCTGGTATTGTAGGTGCAGGTGGAAATGTGGGTGCTTTTTTAGCCGCATTATTATTGAAATCTAAATCGGCAGCAGCAGAAAAAGCAGCTATTGTTGCAAACCAAGGTTTGGGAGATGAATTTGTAAAATCGGCACAATCTGCTGCTGCATCAAGTGCTGTTTCTAGTGGGTACTTCATAATTGGTTTTATCGTTATTTTATCAGGAGTCCTTGCTCTGGCTATTCGTTTTTCTACTAAAGAAGAAAAAGTAGCTGACATAGATTTAAGTGAAACAGCTAATGAATTGATTCCCGTAAAAGCAGATTATTAGTCTCATATTTTGCATATCTTTAAAAATCAAATACCCTTTTTATTGTATTTGTAATAATAGATTGGTAGCTTGTTTGGTGTTATTAAATTGCCTTAATTCGTATTAAAACGCTAGTGTAAATGTTAAAAAAGGAAGTAAAAACAACGTGTTCGTATTGTGGGGTTGGTTGTGGTATTATCGTTAAAAAAGATAATAACGATCGGGTTTTTGTTGAAGGCGATAAAGACCACCCTGTAAACAGAGGCATGCTTTGCTCTAAAGGCATGAATTTGCATTACGTAGTTAACGATACTTCCGATAGAATTTTATATCCAGAAATGCGTTGGAGCCGTTCACACCCTCGCGAGCGCGTTAGTTGGGACGATGCTTTAGATAGAGCAGCAAGCGTATTTAAATCTATTATAAAAAAACATGGTCCAGATAGCGTGGCGTTTTATGTGTCCGGACAAAGTTTGACCGAAGAATATTATATTGCCAACAAACTAACAAAAGGCTTTTTAGGAACCAATAATATCGATACCAACTCACGGTTATGTATGAGTTCTGCAGTGGTAGGATATAAAAAAACCTTTGGTGAAGATAGTGTTCCCGTGTCGTATGAAGATATTGAGTTGGCTGATTGTTTCTTAATTACAGGCGCAAACCCTGCCTGGTGCCATCCCATACTTTTCAGACGTATTGAGCAGCATAAAGAGAAAAATCCCGATGTTAAAATTATTGTTGTCGATCCTCGTAAAACAGATTCAGCAAATTTCGCCGATTTACACCTTCAATTAATCCCTGGAACCGATGTTATTCTTTACAATGCCATCGCGAGATGCTTGTTTAAAAGAGGTTTAATAGACGACGATTTTATAAAAAACCATACCGAAGGATTTACAGCTTATAAAGAGCAAATATTTTCAACGTCTATTAAAGATGCATCCAAAATATGCGGTGTTCCAGAAACAGATATTAGAAAAGCTGCCGATATTATAGGACTTTCAAAAGGCTTTATAAGTATGTGGGCCATGGGGCTTAACCAAAGTGTGGTAGGCACCGATAAAAATACAGCCTTATTAAACTTATCGCTTATAACAGGGCAAGTCGGTAAACCAGGTTCGGGACCGTTTTCGTTAACAGGGCAGCCTAATGCCATGGGTGGTCGTGAGGTAGGTGGTATGGCAAATCTTTTGGCAGTGCACAAAGATTTAATGAATGAAGAACACCGTAGGGAAGTCGCCCAGTTTTGGGGTGTGGACAAAATTTCACCAAAGCCAGGTCTAACAGCAACCGAAATGTTTGATGCTTTAGAATCTGGAAAATTAAAAGCTATTTGGATCGCTTGTACCAATCCGTTGGTAAGCTTACCAAATACACATCGTATTGAACGTGCCATGAAAAACGCCAAGTTTGTAGTGGTTCAAGATATTTCACATAAATCTGATACGGTTTCTTATGCCGATTTAGTACTTCCTGCTGCCGGTTGGTTGGAAAAAGAAGGTACCATGACGAATTCTGAGCGCCGTATATCTTATTTACCAAAAGAAATCAATGCGCCGGGTGAAGCCAGACCCGATGTTGAAATTTTCTGTGATTTTGCACAGAGAATGGGGTTCCGTGGATTTAACTTTAATAGTACAGAAGAAATTTACGACGAATATAGTTCGATGACTAAAGGCACAAAAATAGATGTGTCCTTTCTAAATTATGATAGATTAAAGAACGAAGGCACGTTCCAATGGCCAGTACCGGAATACAGACATGCTGGAACGCCTAGGCTTTTTCAAGATAAAAAATTCTATACCCCATCGCAAAAAGCTATTTTTAACGTAGCGACCAGTATTGAAAACACATCGCTACAGCCTAACGAAACCTATCCGTTAGTTTTAACTACAGGTAGGGTGCGCGACCAATGGCATACCATGACCAAAACAGGAAAAGTATCACGTTTAAAAACACATTACCCAACACCTGTTTTAGAAATTAATCCTGTTGATGCCTATTTATATAAAGTTAAAGATGGCGATATTACCGAAATTAAAAGTGAAAACGGTACCGTTCGTGTGCGGGCAAAAGTTACCGATAACATTGTAAAAGGCTGTGTGTTTTTACCAATGCACTGGGGAAAACAGTTGCAAAGTGATTTAAATAGAGCCAACAATTTAACCAACACGCACATCGATCCTACATCAAAAGAACCTGATTTTAAATTCACGCGTGTATCGGTTTCAAAATATAAAAAACCTGTTGAAAAAATAATAATTGTTGGGGCAGGAGCTGCGGCATTTAGGTTTGTTCAAAATTATAGAGAGTATAATGAAGTTGATGAAATCCATGTATTTTCAAAAGAGCCTAATTTATTCTATAATAGGGTATTGCTTCCTGAGTATGTCACCGAAGAATTAAGTTGGGAACAACTTCTTAAAATAAAACAGAAAGAATTAAGCAAGTTGAATATTAAGGTGTATCCTGAAACGTCTATTAAGGACATTGATTCCGATAATAAAATAGTTACAGACACTAACGGTGACCAACATACATTCAATAAACTTATTTTGGCTACAGGTAGTCGTGCGTTCATTCCTAAAGATGTTCAAATAGATTTACCGGGGCGTTTTACCATGCGTAATAAAAGTGATGCCGATAGTTTTAAAGCCTATTTAGATGCTACAGGTTTGCCTCCAGAAGAGCAACATGTGGTTATTGTTGGTGGGGGGTTATTAGGCTTGGAGTTGGCAGCAGCCATGAAGCACAAAAACGTAAAGATGACCATCATTCAGCGTGCATCAAGGTTAATGGAACGTCAATTAGACATGGTTTCCAGTAAATTATTAGCTTTAGATGTACAAGAACGTGGTATTCAAATATATTTTGATAACGAGGTGAGTACGGTGTTTGATGATGAAGATACAGGTGAATTAAACATTACGCTTAAGAGTGGTAAGTTTATAACCGCCAATGCCATTGTATATGCTATTGGTACCATTCCAAATATTGAAATTGCTAGGGAAAACGGTCTTGTTTGCAGTCGCGGGGTGAAGGTAAACCAGCATTTACAATCGTCTAACCCAGATATTTTTGCCATTGGTGAAATTGCCGAATTTAACAATCAGTTATTCGGAATCACATCGGCAGCCGAAGAGCAAGCCAATATTTTAGCAAACTTTATTGCAGGCGATGTTAGTTGTGCTTATAACGGTTCGGTTTTAATGAATATTTTAAAATTCAACGACCTAAACTTGTGTAGTATTGGTAATATAGATGTCCCTGAAAATGACGATTCGTACGAAGAAGTTATTTTCACAGATATATCAAAACGCTACTATAAAAAGTGTATCGTAAAAGACGATTTGTTAATAGGTGCGGTTTTAATGGGCGACAAAAACGAATTTGCCGAATTTAAAACTATGATTGAAAGCAAAATCGAAATGTCCGACAAACGTAACACCTTATTACGGGGGGCTTCCAACACCGTGCCAGTTTTAGGTAAGTTAGTGTGTTCTTGTAGTCAGGTAGGTGCGGGTAATATTGAAGAAGCTATAAAAGGAGGCTGTACAAACTTTACTGAGCTATGTAATAAAACAGGCGCAGGTTTAGGCTGTGGAAGTTGTAAAACAGAGGTTAGGGAAATTCTTAACAACACAAAGATATTAGCATGAGCGAATCGTATAGATTGATAGTAAATGGCGGTGTACTATCTCCAGGTGAGTTAAAGTATATTTGTGAAGCTGCCGAAAGTTTGGGCTTAAGCGCTATTTCGTTTGGCTCCAGACAGGATATTATTTTTCCCGAACCTATAGATAAAGAAAAACTAAAGACTTTCAATAAACTACAAATTGTGGCGCCAAATCATGAGCGTATTGAAAACATCGTGTCATCTTATGTGTCGTCAGATATTTTCCCAAGTACGTCATGGCTTACTAGTGATAGGTATTTATATGTTTTAGAGCAATTTAAACACGAATTAAAATTACGGGTTAATATAACCGATCCCAAACAGCGTTTAGTGCCGTTGTTTACCGGGCATATCAATTTTATAGCTTCCGAGCATGAAGACTATTGGTATTTATACATCAGACTTCCAGAATGGAAAAAAACAGTGATGTACCCAGCACTTATTTATAGTTGGGATTTAGATAAGGTGGAGTTGGCTATTGAAAATATGTTACAGGAAGAACCAGAAACTATTGAAACCATTTTCGAGTTGGTTAGCGATGCGATAGACACCAATAACAGAACCGTGGATTATCCATTAGAAGTGCCATTTTACCCGTTTCCTTACTATGAAGGTATGAATAGAATAGGTGACAAATATTGGTTAGGGCTGTATTGGCGTAACAACCTATACGATCTCTCTTTCTTAAAAGCCATGTGTGATCTATGTGCCGAAAACAAAATAGGAAAAATATCCATAACCCCTTGGAAATCCTTTATTGTTAAGGGGATTCCAGTGCAAGCTAAATTACAATGGGAGAAATTTTTGGGTAAATTTGGTATCAATGTACGCCATTCCATGCTCGAACTAAATTGGCATTTGCCAGTGAATGATAAAGATGCTTTAAGCCTAAAAAAATACTTGGTTACAAATTTCGACCAGAACGATATTAGTACCTATGGTTTAACATTCGGACTCACCAATTATGCCAGTAATGCCTATTATTTTACATCGGTTGTTATCGAAAAGAACAAGCAACCCGAAGCGTTAAATGGTTTTACAATTCGTGATACCTACAACTTATTATACGCTAAAAATTTCGACCCTAATACGCGCGACTACATCATGCATGTGCAAGATATTGATAAAGTGGAATTACCGGGACTGTTAATGGAATTGAGTCAGTTGTATTTTGATCAATTAGGAACTGAACGCGAAGAGGTATCTATAAAAGATGTAAAGAAAGAAAGTATTGAAGAAGAAGTATATCAATGTAAAGATTGCTTAACGGTTTATAACGAGGTTTACGGTGATATTACTCAAAACATCCCTCCAAATACTTCTTTTGAAAGTCTTCCAGAAACTTATGAATGTTCACTTTGTGAGGCACCAAAAAGCAATTTTGAGAAGAAGGTTTTGGTTAAATAAACTGTTTCGTTATTTCGTATAAAGCAATATTGGTAGCCTGAACCACATTCATACTGCTATTTAGTCCGAACATATCAATATGAACAACAAGATCTGAAATATTTAGAATAGCTTCTGAAACCCCAAAATTTTCATCACCAATAACGAGTGCAATGGGTTTTTCTGTTGAAAATTTCAATGTATGAAGCGGTTTACTTGTAGATGTGATTTCGAGCGATATCATTTGATAATTTGCTGCCTTTAAATCTTTAACCACTTTTGAAGCCGATTCGCAAATTTCAAAATCCACCACTTTTTCGGCAGCCCTAGATGTTTTTGTTATTTTTCGTCCTAAAGAAATACCAGCACCACAAAGTATGAGTTTTTCAACCCCGAAAGCATCGGCAATTCTAAATAAACTGCCAATGTTTGGCGCATTGGTAACGTTATCACACACCAGTGTTATTGGAAATTTACGTTTTTTAAAGTTGGTATTGTAGTGGGTTAGTTGCATTTTTTAGTTGGCAGTTTTCAGTAGCAGTAATCAGTAATCAGTATTCAGTAATTATTGTTTTTTTAGCGGCTTTGTGAGAATCGTAAATCGCAATTTTTAAATCAACTCTCAATGTTCAAACGCATATTTAACAATATTTGCACCCATTTTCAAGGCTTTTTCTCTTACATCGGCGGGATCGTTATGCACCTCGGGGTTTTCCCAACCATCGCCCAAGTCGCTTTCAAAAGTAAATAACAACACCAATCGGTCTTCAACATACATACCAAAAGCCTGCGGACGTTTACCGTCATGTTCATGTATTTTAGGCAATCCGTTTGGAAATTTATAAGCAGTATTAAAAATTTCGTGGTTTGAAGGAAGCTCTATTAATTCCTTATCTGGAAATACTTTTTTAAGTTCTTTGGTAATATAGGGTCGCATCCCGTAATTATCATCAATATGTAAGAAGCCTCCGGAAATTAAATAGTTACGGAGGTTTTCGGCATCGGTTTCACTAAAAAACACATTCCCATGTCCTGTCATGTGTAAAAAAGGAAACTGAAAAATATCCGAGCTTCCCACTTCTACATCTTGTGGTTTTGGGTTTATTTTTGTGTTGATGTTCGTATTGCAAAACGCTATTAAGTTGGGTAAAGCAGTCGGGTTGGCATACCAATCACCACCACCTTTGTATTTTACCACTGCTATTTCTTGCGCAGATAAAGTTAAAAGTAGAAAGTTAAAAGTTAAAAGTATGATGCCCTTTTTCATCTGCTAATTTTTATTGTTTTAATTTGGCTATGTTTCGACAAGCTTCATTTACTACCTTCTTTGCAAAATATATTTTGCATCTTGCTAATACTCAGTACAGGTTTTGAACACCCTGAATAATTATCCTCGCGTGTAAAAATGACACCCAAGACCCAATACCCAAGACCCAAGACCAAAAATAAGAGGCAAATATGAATTGACTTTCCCATAAAGTTGACAAAATAGTTAAAATTAAACATAAACCTCATTTACAAAAGCTACTGAATGACACGCCACGATGGCTGCTGTTTCAGTTCGCAACCTGGTGTCTCCCAAAGTTACGGGAATAAACTTGTTTTTTAGGGCCATTTCAATTTCTTTGCTGCTAAAATCGCCTTCGGGCCCAATTAAAATCGTGATGTTTTGTTTGGGTTTAAGTTGTTGCTTTAACGATTTTCTATCGGTTTCTTCGCAGTGCGCAATAAATAAATCACCATTAAAATCTTGCTTAATAAAGTCTTTGAAATTGATAGACTCATTTAGTTTTGGCATATAGCAACTCAGCGATTGTTTTGTTGCCGATTGCAAAATTTTTTCAAACCGTTCGGGCTTAATTATTTTACGTTCGCTGTGGTCGCATATAATAGGGGTGATGGTATCAATGCCAATTTCGGTGGCTTTTTCTAAAAACCATTCGTAGCGGTCGTTCATTTTGGTTGGTGCAACGGCTAAATGCAAACTGTAATCCCGTTTCGGTTGTTGGGATTTTGAGATAATCGTTACAACACATTTGTTAATATTAGGAATGGCAACTTCGGCAGTAAATAGCCAACCGTTGCCATTTGTAATATGTAAGGTATCGCCCGTATTTTTCCGAAGCACTTTTACAAT
Organism: Mariniflexile sp. TRM1-10; assembly: GCF_003425985.1. Taxonomy (NCBI): domain Bacteria; kingdom Pseudomonadati; phylum Bacteroidota; class Flavobacteriia; order Flavobacteriales; family Flavobacteriaceae; genus Mariniflexile; species Mariniflexile rhizosphaerae. The sequence goes on along the minus strand of NZ_CP022985.1, from coordinate 4,556,510 downwards.
GTGCTTGCTTTCTTCTTTTTCAAAAGAAAATTGCGTCGTGTTTTCAGTGATGTTCGGGTTATAGAAAAGTTGCATTAATTTATGGCTTCAACAATTTTTAAGACTTTAATTTCTGAAATTTCTTTTGGTTCATGCGTTTTTAACACCACATAATACCAGTTTTTTGAAGGAATGTCAATCGTAAATATAGCATTCAAACTATGATTTCCATTGATGATTTCGTTTTCAAAATCGGGGTACATATCGCCTTGTGCAAACCATCCTAAATCACCACCTTTATTAGCATTTTCATCCATAGAATAGCGTTTTGCTAAAAAATCGAAAGGCGCACCATTTTTATATTCGTTAATTATTTTAGTTCTTAAAGTATTCAAATCGGTTAAGCTATATTTTGTACCGTCTAGATAAATATAAGCAACACGGTAATTAGTGGTTTTTGTTTTTTCAACCACTTTATAGATGGTTTTCTCAAAATTTGTCTTTACGGTTTTTATGTCACCTTTAGAAAGCCCAAAAAGTTCTTTAGCAAATATGGTTTTGTGCTTTTCTTCATTAAAAGTAATCAATTTATTTTCTTTGAAATTTTTCAATTCCAGATAGTTGGTTATTTGCTCGGGCGTTTCAATAAATTCTAATTCTTTTTCGGTTGAATTTTGGGCATTTAAAAAAGCAGAAATGCTAATGGTTACTGCAAAAAGTAGGTTTTTTGTCATAATTCGGGTTTTAAATTTAGTTCCAAATTTAAAATTATTGCCCGAACATATAAATGGAAAAAAAATAAGTTTTTAAGAATGTATTGTTTACAACTTATTTATTTTTCTTAGCAAGAATTTGTTTTAGAGTTGATGCAATTAAATTGAGGATTAATAGAATTTGAGATAGAAAGAAAATTGTAAAAACTAATATAATAAAAGTGTTTTCGTCTAGCGAATCATAAAATAGAGGAAATTCACTTTCTGTTTTAATCTTATTAAAATACCATATGCCTATTATAAATACTAAAAAACACCCCATACTTATAATGAGATGAATTTGAGTTAAACGCAAATAAAGCTTTAAGGTTGTTTTATCTAGAATCCAATAAGCAAAACCAATGATTGAATATATGATTGCAAATATTATAGAAATATGAAGATTTGAAATTACATAATATGTATCATGGATGTTTATAACAATACCATCATCATTTGTTCTAAAATATAAGCCAATAATGAATATGATGAGGGCAACAAACCAAAAAAGTTTAAACGAATTCATGGTTTTAAATGTTTCATTTTAAAATATTCGTATTAGTAGCTAAAAATTAAATCTTCAATCTAGCCGAAGCTGCTATATTTTGTTCAGCAAAATCGCCTTCTAAATATTTCAAATACCCTACAATGGCAATCATAGCGGCATTATCGGTAGTAAATTCAAATTTAGGCACATAGGTAGTCCAACCAAATTTTTGTTCCCCATCCTTTAGTGCTTGTCGGATGCCCGAATTTGCCGAAACACCACCTCCAATAGCAATGTGTTTAATGCCTGTTTGTTTTGAGGCAAGCTTTAATTTGTCAATTAAAATTCCAATAATGGTGTATTGAATAGAGGCACAAACATCGTTCAGGTTTTCTTCAATAAAATTAGGGTTGGCTTTGGTTTCATTCTGAATGAAATACAGAATAGCCGTTTTTAGCCCTGAAAAGCTAAAATTCAACCCATCAACTTTTGGTTTGGTAAATTTAAATGCTTTCGGATTTCCTAATTTGGCGCGTTTATCGATTTCCGGGCCTGCAGGATAGCCTAAGCCCAAAATTTTTCCACTTTTATCAAAGGCTTCGCCAACAGCGTCATCAATAGTTTCACCAATAACAGTCATGTCAAAATGGTTATCAACCCTAACAATTTGGGTATGTCCTCCCGAAATGGTCATTGCTAAAAACGGAAAAGGAGGTTTGTTAAACCCGTCTTCATCAATAAAATGTGCCAGAATATGACCTTGCATGTGGTTCACGTCAATAAGTGGAATATCCAACCCGTAAGCCAACGATTTTGCAAACGAAGTTCCAACCAATAACGAACCCATGAGTCCAGGGCCTCTAGTAAACGCAATGGCATGTAATTGCTCTTTGTTGATATGAGCTTTTTTTAATGCCTGAGCTACTACCGGAACAATGTTTTGTTGGTGGGCTCTGGAAGCTAATTCGGGTACTACGCCACCATACTCTTCGTGTATGTTTTGGTTGGCAATAATATTACTTAAAATGCGTCCGTTGTGTATTACGGAGGCCGCAGTGTCGTCGCAAGAAGACTCAATTCCTAGAATATAAATATTTTGTTCAGCCATTAATTAAAATTAGGCATAATAATTGTTAATTTTGAAAAGAATAAAAGTCTAGCGCATTACTTTTATTCGTAATTGCAAAGATAATGCATTCCTAATAAATCAATAACTTAAAAAGTATCAAAAAGGCTTTTAAAATAGCATATAAAATAGCAGCTATATTGTTGCTTATTTTCATCATTTTGGTGTTGATACTTTCTATTCCTGCTGTTCAAACAAGTCTTGGTAAATACGCCACAAAACGTCTTAACGACGAGTTTAAAACCAACATAAACATTAGTAGGGTTAGTTTGCAACTGAATGGTGATGTAGAGCTTAAAAATATTTATATAGAAGATTATAAGCAGGATACGCTAATAAATATAGCCGAATTAAACACTTCTATTATCAGTATTAATAATTTAATTAAAGGTGAATTAACTTTTGGGGATGTTGATATTCAAGATTTAATTTTTAATATTAAAACCTATAAGGGTGAAGCAGAAACTAATTTGGATGTATTTGTTCAAAAATTTGAAGACGATAATCCACGAAAAAGTCCAAGCACCTTTTTATTATCGTCTAGCGATGTGTCTATTTATAATGGTATTTTCAGGCTCCTTGATGAAAATAGAGAAACTACAAAATTATTAGAGTTTACGAAGCTTAATATTAATGCCACTAACTTTTTAATTAATGGTAGCAATGTTAGCGCCCGGATAAATACTCTAGCGTTTAAAGATAGTAGAGGATTGGTTATGAAAAACATGATGACCAATTTTAGCTATACACTTACCGATATGACATTTGCTAATTTAGAGGCTAAAACAGAGCATTCAGTATTAAAAGGTGATTTAAAGTTTTCTTATAATAGAGAAGATTTACAATATTTTACCGATAAGGTTTTGGTGACTGCAAGCTTTAAAGATTCCCATGTTTTTTTAAATGAAGTTAACGTATTCTATAACGAGTTTGGGAAAAATCAATTGGTTAAATTAAGTGTTGATTTATCGGGAACTTTAAATAATTTACAAACAACCAATTTAAAGCTAAACTCTGGTAACTATACAGAAGTTGATGGGGACATATATTTCAAGAACCTTTTTAATGAGGAAGAAGGAAACTTCTATATGGATGGAAATTTTAGAAATCTATCTTCTACCTACAATGAATTAAAAGCATTATTACCCAATATTTTAGGAGCTTCCATTCCTTCTTCGTTCAATAAGCTAGGGAAATTTACTATTGTAGGAAACTCGCAGGTAACAGCTGCTTCTGTTATTGCCAACATTCAAATAGATACCGACTTAGGATATGTAGATTCCAACTTGGAAATCTTAAAAATTAATGATATTGATAATGCCTCTTATAGTGGAAATGTAGCCTTTGAAAGTTTTGATATTGGAGCCTTTTTAAACGATCCTACTATTGGAAAAGCGTCATTGGATTTTGATGTAAAAGGATCTGGTTTTACTGCTAAAAATCTAGACACACAAGTAAAAGGCGATGTTTACGAAATAGAATACAATACGTATAATTACACAGGTATAAAAGTGGTAGGAAACGTTAAGAATAGAATTTTTGACGGAAATCTAGTGGCAAATGACCAAAATTTACGATTAAACTTTTTAGGACTTGTAGATTTTTCCGAAGCGGTTAAAAAATATGATTTTGAAGCGAAGGTTGATTATGCCAATTTAAATGCCCTTAATTTTATAAAAAAAGATAGTCTATCTTTATTTAGCAGTCATGTTAAAATGAACATGAACAGTAGTAATCTTGATGATGCCTACGGAAAAATTTCTTTTAAGAACACCGTTTATAAAAACCAAAACGATACTTATTATTTTGATGAATTGGATTTAACCTCAAGGTTTGAAGACGATGTTCGTTTTATAGAAATTAAATCACCCGATGTTATAGAAGGCGAACTTAAAGGACGTTTTATAGTAAAGGATATTAAAAAGCTGTTCGAGAATTCTTTAGGATATATTTATACCAATTACATTCCACATAAAATTAAAACCAATCAGAATATTGATTTCAATTTTAAAATTTATAATAAGATAGTTGAAGTTTTTTATCCTGAAATCGAGCTAGGAAAAAATACCTATATAAAAGGTCGTGTTGAAAACGATCAAAGGCAATTTAAATTCACGTTCAAATCGCCTCAAATTAAATTGCTTGATTATTTTGCTAACAATATTGAGCTTCAAGTGGATAATAGTAACCCACTTTTTAACACCTACGTAGAGGTCGATAGTTTAAAAACAAAATATTACAATGTTTCCAAATTCAGTTTGATTAATGTTACAGTCAACGATACCTTGTTTATGCGCTCAGAGTTTAGGGGCGGAAAACGTAATAATGATATTTTTAATTTAAGTTTCTATCACACTATTAATAAAGAAAAAGAGTCGGTTATTGGTTTTAAAAAATCCGATGTCACCATAAAAGATAACACATGGTATATTAATGAAAAGAAAGATAAATTCAATAAAATTTCATTCAATAATACCTTCACAAAATTTAATATCGACAAATTAGTAATAAACCATAAAAATGAAGAAATTAGGTTTTCGGGTTTTATAAAAGATTCTACACAAAAAGATTTAAAACTCGATTTTAAAAATGTTGATCTTGCTAAAATCATTCCAGAGATAGATAATTTAAAATTAGCAGGAAGCGTTGATGGAAAGCTGGATATATTGCAAAAAAATGGTAGCTATTTACCAAATTCGAACATTGTTATAGATAATCTTAAAGTTAATGATATTGAATTCGGTTCTTTTAACGCCAATATAAAAGGTAACCAAAACTTAACCAATTACAATGTAGATGTTACCATAAAAGACGATGTTAATAAATCGTTCAGGGCCATTGGAGATATTAGCGTTAATGGAAAACAATCAAACATTGATGTAGATTTTGAACTTAACGAATTTAATATACAGCCTTTAAATCCATTTTTACAAGATGTTTTAGCCAATATTAGAGGGTTAGCTACCGGAAAAGTAAATGTTGTTGGTAACTTAAAACGTCCCACTATTAATGGTGATCTTGTGTTAGATAAATCGGGGTTTGGTATTCCGTATCTCAATGTCGATTATCAGTTTGCTAATAAATCTTCTGTAACACTTAAAAACCAGAGTTTTATTTTTAATAGAATCCAACTAACCGATACAAAACATAAATCCAAAGGACAATTAAATGGTTCATTAAATCATGTGAATTTTTCAAAATGGAGCTTAGATTTAGATTTAAATACCTCAAGATTATTGGTTTTAGATACTAAAGAAGCCGAAGATGCGCTGTATTATGGGACTGGTTTTATAGGTGGTAGAGCCAGTATTTCGGGACCAACAGACCAATTGGTAATAAGTGTCGTTGGTGAAACAAAATCAGGAACCGTTTTTAAAATTCCACTTAGCGATACGGAGTCTTTTGGTGATAATTCATATATACATTTTATTACTAAAGAAGAAAAACGAGCAAGAAAATTAGGGGGCGACTATGTTTTTAATGAAATAAAAGGGCTTGAATTGGATTTTGATTTAGATGTCACCGAAGATGCCGAAGTTGAAATTATAATAGACAAGAACTCAGGACATTCGTTAAAAGGACGCGGTCGTGGTGGTTTATTGGTTGAAATTAATACGAATGGTAAGTTTAATATGTGGGGGGATTTTTCGGTATTTGAAGGCGTATACAATTTCGCCTATGGCGGTTTAATCCAAAAAGAGTTTATAGTACAACCCGGTGGTACCATAGCCTGGGAAGGCGACCCACTAAAAGCACAAATAGATATGCTTGCCATTTACAAGACGCATGCCAATCCATCACCCTTATTAGACAATCCAATAAACAGAAGTATTCCTGTAGAATTGAATATTAGCTTGATAGGCGATTTAGAACGCCCAAAACCAATTTACGATTTTAAGTTTCCTACGGTAAGTTCTACTTTAAAATCCGAATTGCAATACAGATTAGAATCTGATAATGACAAACAGAACCAAGCATTATATCTGTTGTCTACGGGCGCTTTTTCAAGAGGTCTAAGCGAACTTAATTTTTCAGGTACTATTGCGGAGCGGCTAAATGGTATTATAAATGGTATTTTTACAACGGGCGATAGCAAACTTAACATAGGATTGAATTACGAAGCAGGTGAAAACAGACCAGATTATCAAACCGATGATCGATTTGGTGTTACCCTACAGACTCAAATAAGCGATCGTGTGCTTATTAATGGTAAGGTAGGTGTGCCTGTTGGAGGTGCAGGAGCTTCGGAAACCGTTATTGCAGGTGATGTTGAAATAAACTTTTTGCTGAATGAAGATGGCACATTGACCGCCAATGTATTTAATAGAGAAAACAGCATCAGAAATTTTGGAGAAAGAATTGGCTATACCCAAGGATTAGGTATTTCATATAATGTAGATTTTGACACCTTCAAAGAACTGCTTCAAAACTTCTTTAAAAAGGCTAAAAAGGAAGAAGAAATTGTGATAGAAGAAGAAGTTGAAAAAGACAGTGATCCGCTTCCTGAATTTGTAAAAATAAAGACAGATTCAGATAAATAATTGCCTCAATTCCATACAAAAGGAATGGCGTTTAGAATTCTAAACTATTTTTTTTATCAACTAAAACGTTATAGTTTCGCATGTAGCATTAAAATAGAATAAATGCTATAGATATATGATTTTTGTTTAGTAATTTTACCTGTGAAAAATTAAAATTTAATGTCAAAACCAATCAAAAAAATAGCAGTTTTAACTTCTGGAGGCGATTCTCCAGGAATGAATGCAGCCATTCGTGCTGTCGTTAGAACATGCGCTTATCATAATATAGAATGTCTTGGTGTTTACCGTGGCTATGAAGGCTTAATAGAAGGCGATTTCGAACAAATGAATGCGCGAAGCGTCAAAGGTATTATAAACAAAGGCGGTACATTTTTAAAATCGGCACGTTCAAAAGAGTTTAGGACCATAGAAGGCAGACAAAAAGCCTACCATAAATTAATTGAAGCAGAAATAGATGGATTGGTAACCATAGGTGGCGATGGTACATTTACGGGAGCCATGATATTTAACCATGAGTTCGGCTTTCCTGTAATGGGAATACCCGGAACTATAGACAATGATATTGTTGGTACCTCACATACTTTAGGTTTCGACACCGCTTTAAACACCGTTGTAGATGCCATTGATAAAATCAGGGATACAGCAAGTTCACACAACAGGCTATTCTTTGTGGAAGTTATGGGACGCGATGTAGGGCATATAGCTTTAAATGCAGGTATTGCTGGAGGTGCAGAAGAAATATTAATACCAGAAGAAGATTTAGGGTTGGAAAGATTGGTAGAATCTTTAAACAGAAGTAGAAAATCTGGCAAAACATCAAGCATTGTAATTGTTGCAGAAGGTGATAAAATTGGAAAAAATATTTTTCAATTAAAAGACTATGTCGATGAAAACATGGAAGGGTACGACGTACGTGTATCGGTGCTTGGGCACATGCAACGTGGCGGTGCACCATCATGTTTCGATCGTGTTTTGGCAAGCAGAATGGGGGTTAAAGCCGTTGAGTCTTTATTAGAAGGAAAAACCAATTATATGGTTGGTTTGATGAACGGTAAAATGGAACTAACACCATTAGAACAAGCCATAAAAGGGAAATCAAAAATAAATTTAGAATTATTGCGTGTCTCAGACATTATGAGCACTTAACATTTATAAACAAGAATATGTCAAAATTAAAATTAGGAATTAACGGGTTTGGAAGAATAGGTAGAATAGCTTTTAGAGTAGCTGCAAACAGACCAGATATTGAAATTGTTGGAATTAACGATTTATTAGATGTAGAGCATTTAGCTTACTTATTAAAATACGATTCAGTTCATGGACGTTTTAACGGTACCGTTGAAGTAAAAAACGGAAACTTAGTAGTAAACGGAAACGAAATTAGAATTACTGCAGAACGTAACCCAGAAGATTTAAAATGGGATGCCGTTGGAGCAGAAGTTGTATTAGATTGTACAGGTATCTTCACAACTTTAGAAGGTGCGCAAAAACACATTACTGCTGGAGCTAAAAAAGTAGCAATTTCAGCACCATCGGCTGATGCGCCTATGTTTGTAATGGGAGTAAACCACGATAAAATAACTGCAGAACATACGATTGTATCTAATGCATCTTGTACTACAAACTGTTTAGCGCCTTTAGCTAAAGTTATTAACGATAACTTTGGTATCGTAGAAGGTTTAATGACAACAGTACACGCTACAACTGCAACACAATTAACAGTTGATGGACCTTCAAGAAAAGACTGGAGAGGTGGTCGTAGTGCTTTAGCAAACATCATTCCTTCATCTACAGGTGCAGCAAAAGCCGTAGGTAAAGTAATTCCAGAATTAAACGGTAAATTAACTGGTATGGCATTTAGAGTTCCGACTCCAGATGTATCTGTAGTTGATTTAACTGTTAGAACAGAAAAAGCTGCTTCTTGGGCAGAAGTTAAAGCTGCATTGAAAAAAGCTTCAGAAAACGAATTAAAAGGTATCTTGGGTTACACTGAAGAAGCAGTAGTATCTCAAGATTTTGTTTCAGAATCTATGACAAGTATTTTTGATGCCGATGCAAGTATTGCGCTTAACGATAATTTCTTTAAATTAGTCTCTTGGTATGACAATGAGTTTGGTTATTCAACGAAGTTAGTTGATTTGGCACAACACATCAGTAAAGTGTAATTATAAGAAGTTTAAACGCGTTCTTAAAGAAAATAATATATTAATTATGAACTCCACAGATTTATTGTGTTACTACAAAGTCTGTGGAGTTTTTTCATTTAAACAAAGCTCATGATTTTAATTGTTGATAGCGGCTCTACAAAAAGTGATTGGATTGCTGTAGATAGTAATGGTAAACAACTTATAGAAAAGTTGCGCACAAAAGGTCTTAATCCCGAAATTTTAAAAGAAGACAAGCTAAAGAAAATAATTAAAAAACACCCCGATTTAAAGGCGCACAAACTTGAAGTTACGCATGTATTCTTTTATGGTGCGGGTTGTGGCACAGACAGAGGTAAAGAAGCCGTTTATAATGTTTTAAAAGGCGTATTTATAAACGCTGTTATAAAAGTTGAAGAAGATACTATGGCTGCTGTTTATGGCACCATTACCCACGATACAGAAGCTGCCGTTGTTTGTATTTTAGGGACAGGCTCCAATTGTAGCTATTTTGATGGTAAGCAACTGCACCAACGCGTACAGTCTTTAGGATATATTTTAATGGATGATGCCTCGGGAAATTATTACGGTAAAGAATTAATTAGGGAGTACTATTTTAATCAAATGCCAGAAGATATTAAAGTATCTTTTGCTAGCAAATACAATTTAGAAGCCGATTATATTAAATATAATATTTACAAACAGCCCAACCCCAATGCCTATTTAGCAAACTTTGCAGAGTTTATGTTTTTAAATAAAGATTCGCAGTACATTGTAGAGCTTATAAAAAAAGGCATCCGCAGTTTTGTAAACAATATGATCATGCAGTACAAAGAAGAAATAAAAACCGTTCCTGTGCATTTTGCAGGTTCTATAGCCTATTTTGCGCAAGAAGAAATTAAAGCCGTTGCACAGGAAATGGGCTTTACGGTAGGTAATTTTGAACGCAGACCTATTGAGGGATTGGTTGCCTTTCATATTAAAAACTTATAAGTAAATATTATACAGATTAATTTTAGTTGTAAATAAGCTTTTCAAGTAATTATAAAAGACCTCACAGGTTTTTAAAACCTGTGAGGTCTTTTTGTAAACTATCATTAAATTATATTTGTTAGTTTAGAACTCTAAAACAACTATTTAAACATTTGAAAAATCACATAGCCATATATATATCCAATAACGACGATAAGCTTCTGCTTATAGAACGCATTGTTTCTGGTGACATTCTTGTTGATTTAAAAGGCTTAAACCACGCACTTTTTTCTGAAATAACCTTAAATAAGTTTATAGAAGAAGAGATTGTTCATGGGCATTTTGATGTTGTTACCGAAACAAAAAACAGCTTATTACAGTCATCTGAAGGCGAACGCAAAAAAGCCCTGTTGGATTATATTATTTTACAAAACCCCGATTATATTATTGCAGACAATGTTTTTGGCAATTTAGATGTAGAAAAGCAAGCTGTAATTAAAGAAACGTTTACCAAGTTAAGTAATAAAACAACTATTGTTCAAATTACAAATAGAAAAGAAGATATTTTATCTTTTGTACACAAAACCTATAAGTTACAAGCCGGTGTTTTGGTAGAATTCAATCAGATTGAATCTTCAAAAACAACCAATTCGATAACTTTTGTTGAAGGATTGCCGCAACCATACCGTCCTATTTCAGAGCATATCAATCCGTTAGTGAAATTTAACAAGGTGTCCGTAACTTACAATGAACGCCCTATTATTACTGATATTTCTTGGGAAATTAAACAAGGCGAATTTTGGCAATTAATGGGCGCTAATGGTTCGGGTAAAAGTACCATGTTAAGTATGATTTTTGGCGATAACCCAAAAGCTTATGGGCAAGATATTACCTTATTTGGTATAAAAAAGGGGAGTGGTGAAAGTGTTTGGGATATCAAAAGAAAGATTGGTTATTTTTCATCAGAAATGTTACGTGGTTTTAAACGATTGGATTCTATAGCAAACATGATAGTTTCTGGTTTTTTCGATTCGGTTGGACTTTATAAAGAACCTACTAATGAACAGATAAAAATTACAGAACAATGGCTTCATGTTTTGCAGATGTATACTATTAGAAAGCAAAACTTTTTAGAATTATCAAGAGGACATCAACGCTTGGTATTAATAGCCAGGGCCATGGTAAAACACCCACCTTTGCTTATTTTAGATGAGCCCACAAACGGACTTGACGATTTTGATGCAAAACTGTTTACCGAACTTATAAATAAAATAGCAACAGAAACCGACACCGCTATTTTGTACGTCTCGCATCGTAAAGAAGCTGGGTTAAACCCCGATTTTATTTTTGAATTAAGACCTAGCGGAATGGGGTCTATAGGAAAACAAATTAAGTAACTTAGGGTTTTTAGAACACTGCTATGTCGAGCGTCACACTCGTGAAGGTAGTAGTTGTCATGGCACGAGCAAGATGTTCATGCTATCGAGCTTTTTTAGTAAAATGAATTACTTCATCATCTGTATTCTTAATAATTTCAATATAATAATAAGTAAGATCTTTTAACTAATTTGGTTAAGACTTTTTGTTTTGGCAATCGAAGCTATTATTTTTTGCATACATTAGAGTATTAGTTTTTAGAACTTGAAATAAAATTTTTACTCTTTTATGAAATACTATTCATTTTTATTAGTTGTTTTAATTTTCAGTTGCAACAATTCACAAAAGCAATCTACAATTCCAGAAATCAAACAAGAAACAATACCCATTCTAAATTTAGAACAAGCAAATAAGTTGGCACAATTACCTTTGCATTGTATAAATATCGAATATCCAAATCGATTATCACAAACCTTGGGAAGCGCTGCCGATTTGAAATCGCCTAACACCTTACATCCGGCGTTTTACGGCTGTTTCGATTGGCATTCCTCGGTACATGGGCATTGGAGTCTGGTAAGTTTGTTAAAACAGTTTCCAGACCTAGAAAACGCCAAAGCCATTGAGCAATGCTTGCTTCAAAACATATCCAAAGAAAATATCCAAACCGAAGTAGCTTATTTTTTAGGCAATCACAACAAATCGTTTGAGCGGACCTATGGATGGGCGTGGTTATTAAAATTAGCTGAAGCATTGCATACTTGGGATAGTGAAACAGCAAGACAATTAGAAAGTAATTTGCAGCCCTTAACCGATTTGGTTGTTGGGAAATATATCGAGTTTCTACCCAAGTTAAATTACCCCATTCGGGTAGGCGAGCACCCAAATACAGCATTCGGGTTAAGTTTTGCGTGGGATTATGCTAGTACGATAAATAACACCGCTTTAAAATTAATCATCGAGCAACGCGCAAAGGATTTTTATTTATCAGATACAGACTGTCCAATTACTTGGGAACCTGGTGGTACCGATTTTTTATCACCATGTTTAGAAGAAGCGGCGTTAATGAAACGTATTCTGACTAAAGAAACGTTTAAACCATGGTTAGATGAATTTTTACCACAATTGAAAAATAAAAGCTTTATATTAGAAACTGGAAAGGTTTCCGATAGAAATGATGGCAGTTTGGTGCATTTAGATGGTGTCAATTTTTCTCGAGCTTGGTGTTTAAATACCATTGCGGAAAACTTGCCAGAGTATAAACACTTAAAAAATATGGCGAATCAGCATATTAATTATTCATTACCTAGTATTTTTGAAGATAGCTACGAAGGTGGACATTGGCTGGGTAGTTTTGCTATTTATGCATTGAACACTGTTTCTAAATAATGAACTCATCTTAATTTTTTGTTTTTAACCGAAAATGAGATAAAATTTGTACAGATGAGGCACTTTTTGAAAGGCATAGCAGAGTTAAGCATAAAAAAAGAAATAAAATATGGACGAATTTTAGCCATTCCTGCCTGCCGGCAGGCAGGTTTTAGAAAATAGAAAGTCAAGATGAGTTCAATATAAAACACAACTAGTGCAAATCCAAAGTGTTGATATAAATGTAGATGTAGGAGAAGGCATTGGCAACGAATCGCTATTAATGCCTTATGTATCGTCATGCAATATTGCTTGTGGCGGACACGCAGGCAACAGTAAAACCATGCGTAAAGTGGTTGAACTAGCAAAACAGCACCGCATTAAAATAGGAGCCCATCCTTCCTTTCCTGATGTGAAAAATTTTGGTAGAAAACCAATGGATATGCCCTGTGTAGCCTTGTTTACCTCATTAAAAGAGCAAATAAGTAATTTAATGACCATTGTGCAAGAAGAAAACGCCCTATTGCATCATGTGAAGCCTCACGGCGCCTTGTATAATATGGCGGTTAAAGATACTAAAATTGCGACTACCATTATTGAAGTCATGAAAAGTATAGCGCTACCAGTAAAACTTTATGTGCCTTATAAGTCGGTTATTGAAACCTTGGCACTTCAAAATAATATCCCTGTTACATACGAAGCATTTGCCGATAGAAATTATAATGATGACTTAACCTTGGTATCCCGTAGTGAAAATAATGCGCTTATTCATGATTCTGATGCGATGTTTGAACATGTGTTTCGTATGATTGATAAACGGAAAGTAAAAACAGTTACTGGAACAGAAGCGGCTATAAAAGCAGAAACTTTTTGTGTGCATGGCGATCATTTGCATGCGGAAGAATTACTTAAAAAATTACGTATGAATTTGGAAACGGTAGGCATTAAAATCTTGTAAATTTAATGGCCTTCAATCTTACATATAAACCGTTTGGTGAGCGTTCTATTTTGGCGGAATGGCCAGCGGTTATTGATGAAACAATCCTAAAAGATATTATTGCGTTTAAAACGGTTATAGAGAAAAAAAATATTAAATCTATTGTTGAATTAAAGCTTGCATATAACTCGTTATTAATTATTTATGATTCTATTTGTAGGAATTTCAAAAATGAGGTAAACCATCTTGAAACTTTATACAAATCGTTAAAATCACATGATGACAGTGTGTCAGTTTTATGGAAAATCCCAGTATGCTATGATGCTGTTTTTGCGATTGATTTAGAGGCGATTTCTTTGGAAAAAAAACTATCAAAAGAAACCATTATTAAGCAACATTCCCAAGCTGTTTATACCGTTTATTTTATTGGTTTTTTACCCGGATTTTTATATTTGGGTGGTTTGGAAGAATCGCTCTATGTTCCCAGAAAATCAACTCCAAGGTTGCAAATTGAAAAAGGCGCAGTAGCTATTGGAGGTAACCAAACGGGCGTTTACCCAACGGTGAGCCCTGGAGGTTGGAATGTTATAGGCAATTCGCCTATCGATTTTTTTAATCCGAAATTAGAGCAACCCTGTTTTGCAAAAGCAGGCGATAAGATTGTTTTTGAACCCATTTCTTTAAATGAATACAAAGATATTAAGGCTTTAGTAGAAGCTGGCGTATATAAATTAGAAAGTGAGGTATGGCGTGATTAAAGTGTTGAGCCCGGGGTTATATTCAAGCATTCAAGATTTAGGGCGTATGGGCTTTCAGCAGTATGGTGTGCCCTATTCGGGAGTTATGGATGCGTATTCGGCAGCATTAGCTAACCATGTTTTAGGTAACGAGGAAAGCGCTGCGGTTATTGAAATGAGTATGACGGGTGCTACACTTCAATTTAACAGAGAGACATGTATTTGTATTTCAGGTGCAGATATGTCGCCCAAATTGAACGATAACCCTATCCATCTTAATAAAATTATAAAAGTAAATGCAGGAGACGTGTTATCTTTTGGTAAATTGAATATAGGGTTCCGTAGTTATTTAGCTGTTTTGGGTGGTTTTAAAACTGAAAAAGTAATGGATAGCAGAAGTATGTATAAAGGCATTACCGAGCGATTTAAACTTTCTAAAAATAATGAATTGAAAATTCTTATAAATGATTTATTTACAGAGTCTAAAAACGCTTTAATTAAAGTAAAAAACGAACATTTTATAACTAAAGATATAGCTGTTTATAAAGGCCCTGAATTTGATTTCTTATCTAAGGATCAGCAAGCATTTTTGCTTCAAAATGAATTTACCATTTCAAAAGATAATAGCCGCATGGCATATCAACTTTCAGAACCTTTGGAAAACAATCTAGAGCCTATTATAACATCGGCGGTACTGCCGGGAACGGTTCAATTAACACCTTCTGGTAAACTGATTATTTTAATGCGCGATTGCCAAACAACAGGCGGTTATCCCAGAGTGCTTCAGCTAAAAGAATCGGCTATTAGTGTTTTGGCTCAAAAGTTTACTGGAAGTGCCATACATTTTAAATGGGTCTAGGCGAGTTCCAGAGCTACTTCAATCATGTCCTTAAAGGTGGTTTCCCGTTCTTTGGAAGTAATTCGCTCACCCGTTACCAAAGAATCTGAAATTGTTAAAATACTCAACGCATTGACACGATGTTTTGCCGCTACCGTATATAGGCCAGCAGTCTCCATTTCAACACAAAGGACTCCAAACTTAGACCATTTTTTATAGGATTCAAAATCATCAGCATAA
This sequence comes from Mariniflexile sp. TRM1-10, assembly GCF_003425985.1. Classification (NCBI taxonomy): domain Bacteria; kingdom Pseudomonadati; phylum Bacteroidota; class Flavobacteriia; order Flavobacteriales; family Flavobacteriaceae; genus Mariniflexile; species Mariniflexile rhizosphaerae. The sequence goes on along the minus strand of NZ_CP022985.1, from coordinate 4,541,015 downwards.
AACTCGTCTGATGTGAAAACATTGCCAGCTTTAATAGCGATGTTTTTAGATTTTGCAGCTTCAACAGCTTTTTGAAATAGTTCGAAATTGGCAGTGGGCGCATAGTCTGCACCACTAAAGCGTATTTCATTTACCCCGGAATTTGATGATGCCGCCATAGCCAATACAATATCTCTAATTTTCACATGGCTTTGGTATGAACCTGCGCTACCAACGCGAATTAAGTTTTTTACATCATATTCGGCTATAAGTTCGTGAGCATAAATTGAGATAGAAGGTACGCCCATGCCCGTTCCCATAACCGATACACGTTTGTTGTTGTAAGTTCCTGTGTAGCCTAACATGCCTCGTATTTGGTTGAAGCAAATAGGGTTTTCAAAAAACGTTTCCGCAATCCATTTAGCTCGTAATGGATCTCCTGGCAATAAGATGGTTTCCGCAATATCGCCTTTTTTTGCTTCTATGTGTATGCTCATTGGTTTAAGTTGAAAAGTTAAAAAGTTAAAAAGTTGAAAGTAGGGAATGTATTGGATTTGAAATCATTGGTTAATAGTTGTTTTCTGTTGAGGTTTCTCCTGTAACTATGGCAATTCCAGAAGAGGTTCCTAAGCGTTCGACACCTAAATTAATATATTCCAATGCTGTTTGATAGTCTTTTATGCCTCCAGAGGCTTTAATTTTCACGTTTCCATTGGCGACACTTTTCATGAGATTTATGTCGTGAAAAGTGGCTCCTCCGGTTCCAAAACCAGTTGAGGTTTTTAAAAAATCGGCGCCACTCTGTACAGCCAATTTACTGGCATTAATTATTTCGAGATCTTCAAGATAACATGTCTCTAAAATGACTTTTAAAGTTTGATGTGGCATGCATTTTTTTACCGCTTCGATATCTTTCCCAACGGCATCAAAATCTTTGCTTTTTAGTAAACCAATGTTCAATACCATATCAATTTCATCTGCACCATCCTTTAAAGCTTGTTTTGTCTCGGCTACTTTGGCTTGGGTACTTATAGCGCCTAAAGGAAATCCAACAACGCAACACACGCTTACTTCGCTGTTTTTTAGTTGGTTTTTGGCCAATGTTACATAACAGGAATTGACACAGACAGCATGGAATTGGTATTGCTTTGCTTCGTTACAAAGCTGTATAATAGCGCTTTTTGTGGCTGTTGCTTTTAAAAGTGTGTGATCTATATAACTACTTAAGTGTTTCATGATGTAGTTCAAATTTAAGGCATATCGACCTATCCAAATATGTTAAATATCATATTTTAAACTTATTGGCATGCTTGTATGCCAAAGGTATTAACAATTCTTTGAATTTACTCGATAATTGAGATTTGAATACTCCGAGGCTTGCCTCGAATTTTGAATGTTCTTCCTGTATATGTCCCGTGGGCTTGCCCCGAAGTAGTTGGCCATTGGGAATTATAAATAGACAATTTGATTGTTTTGAATTTACAATCAAACTGTCTATATCAAGTTTATGTGAAGGACTGTTGTGTGTATCTGGGCTTTTAACAATTACCCATTGTAGCTTGCTGTATTGGTTTCCAGAACACTTTCTTTTTGGGCAGCTTCCAAATATTTTCTATAGACTTTTACATTTCTATTTTGAAGTGAGCTGCTGGGTGTTTTTATATTGTTGATATTGGTTGAGGTTTCAATTCTATCGGCACCAGCTTCTAGGTATTTAATAGCTGTATCAAAGTCATCTATACCACCAGAAACCATTATTTGGGCTCGATCTCTTATGGTCTTTTTGATGATTTTTGTAGCGGTTAACGTAGCTCCTCCTTTTGAAAAGCCGCTGGAAGTTTTAATAACATCTACCTTAGCATCTAAGCAGATATTACAGGCTTTGATAATTTCGTTTTTGTTTAATTCGGAAATCTCTAAAATCAACTTTAAAGGCGTATTTTTTATGGCTATTTTTACATCGACAATATCTTTTAAAACCGATACGTAATTTTTGCTTTTAAGATATCCTAAATTCATAACCATTTCAATTTCATCGGCACCGTCTTCAATCGCTTTTTTTGCTTCAAAAACCTTGGCGGCAGTAGACATGGCTCCTAGTGGAAAACCAACAACAGCAGATACTTTTATATCTGTGTTTTCTAGAAGTTGTTTTGCTAATGCCACATAAGTGGTGTTGATGCAAATGGCGTAAAAATTATTCAGTTTAGCTTCGTGGCAAAGGTTTATAACATCACGTTCGGAGGATGTTGCTTTTAATAATGAATAGTCAATATATTTGGGTATATCCATGGCTATAAGTAGGTTTTTAGGATTAATTTTTTGTATTGCTTGGGGCTTTACAATATACAAAACTACGTAATTTGGTCGATATTAAGCTGCCGTTTATCGATTTCAAAATAATTTTTGTTAACCATCTTATTAACTGAGTTAAAATCAAAATATTGTAAAGACAGATAAATTAAGTGACTGTCTAAATTTGTTGAATGAAGGTAAAAATAAAAAGCAACAATCATCTTTTGAAAGAATCATGTTGCTTTTGCTAACCAACCAATTATAAGACTATTATTAAATTGTTTTGTTACAGTAATTTCAACGCTTAAATGGTATTATTTGTTTTGATTTTTTTCGGTTACCAAATCACTTTGGTTTCTAAATACTAATTTATCATTAAAAGCATCTAATAATATAATACTGTCTGTTGTTACTTTACCTGCTAAAATCTCTTTGCTTAAAGCGTTTAAAACGTCTTTTTGGATCACACGTTTTACAGGACGTGCTCCATATTCCGGATTGTATCCCTTATCTGCTAAATATTCAATAGCTTCTTGGGTGGCATCAAACGTAATGCCTTGTTGTCCAATCATTTTTGAAACGCTTTTTAATTGTAGCTTAACGATAGCTGTTATGTTGTCTTTGGTTAAAGGAGTGAACATAATGGTATCGTCAATCCTGTTTAAAAACTCGGGACGTACACTTTGTTTCAGCAGTCCTAAGACTTCAATTTTTGCCGTTTCAATAGCGGAGTCAATATCTTTTGTAGCTTCAAAACGCTCTTGTATGATCTGGCTCCCTATGTTGGAGGTCATAACTATGATTGTGTTTTTAAAATCCGCAACGCGTCCTTTATTGTCTGTTAAATGACCTTCATCCAGTACTTGCAATAGAATGTTGAAGGTGTCAGGATGTGCTTTTTCAATTTCATCTAAGAGCACTACGGAATATGGTTTACGTCTCACGGCTTCTGTTAATTGTCCGCCTTCATCATAACCTACATATCCAGGAGGCGCACCAACCAGTCTGCTTACGGCATGGCGTTCTTGGTATTCGCTCATGTCTATACGAGTCATAGCGTTTTCGTCATCAAATAAATATTCTGCCAATGCTTTAGCTAATTCGGTTTTACCAACTCCTGTGGTCCCTAAAAACAGAAATGTTCCTATGGGTTTTTTAGGGTTTTGTAACCCGGCACGACTTCTGCGAACCGCATCACTCACCGCTTCAATAGCTTCTTCTTGACCAATCACCCGTTTGTGTAGTTCGTCTTCTAATTTCAATAACTTTTCACGTTCGCTTTGCAGCATTTTGGTAACGGGAATACCGGTCCATTTTGCGACTACTTCAGCAATATCATCATAAGTTACTTCTTCTTTTATAAGAGAATGCTCTGATTGTGCCTGTAATTCCGTTTGAAGTATTTCCAGTTGTTCTTGGGCTTCTTTTATTTTACCATAACGTAATTCTGCTACTTTACCGTAATCACCTTCACGTTCGGCTCTTTCTGCCTCTAGTTTGAAATTTTCGATGGCTTGCTTGGTGTTTTGAACGTTTTCGACCGCCTCTTTTTCACTTTTCCACTTGGCGTTTATTTCGTTGCGTTGTTCTTTAATGTTTGCTAAATCCGAACGCAGTATTTTTAATTTGTTTTCGTCTTTTTCACGCTTAATAGCTTCAATTTCAATTTCCAGTTGCATCACTTTTCTGTCTAAAACATCCAATTCTTCGGGTTTGGAATTGATTTCCATACGCAATTTAGAAGCCGCCTCGTCCATTAAATCGATGGCTTTATCTGGTAAGAAACGATTGGTAATGTAGCGTTGTGATAGTTCTACCGCACCAATGATAGCCTCGTCTTTAATACGTACTTTGTGGTGTGTTTCATATTTTTCTTTAATACCACGAAGTATCGAAATAGCGCTTTCGGTATCTGGTTCGTCTACCATTACTTTTTGAAAACGACGCTCCAAGGCTTTGTCTTTCTCAAAATATTTTTGATACTCATCTAATGTGGTTGCACCAATAGCACGCAATTCACCTCTTGCTAAAGCAGGTTTTAAAATATTTGCAGCATCCATAGCGCCTTGTCCACCACCAGCGCCAACAAGGGTATGTATTTCGTCAATAAAAAGCACAATGTCACCATTGCTACTGGTTACTTCTTTTATAACGGCTTTTAAGCGTTCTTCGAACTCACCTTTGTATTTAGCACCTGCTATTAAGGCGCCCATATCTAAGGCGAAAATTTGTTTGTTTTTTAGGTTTTCGGGGATGTCACCATCAATAATTCGGTGTGCCAACCCTTCGGCAATGGCGGTTTTGCCTGTACCGGGTTCACCTACTAAAATGGGATTGTTTTTGGTTCTACGTGATAGTATTTGAAGGATTCTTCTAATTTCTTCATCGCGACCAATTACAGGGTCTAACTTGCCGTCTTTTGCAAGTTGATTTAAATTTTTAGCATATTTATTTAGGGAGTTGTATGTTTCTTCCTGACTTTGGGATGTTACCCGTTCCCCTTGCCTTAGTTCGTCAATACTGGCGGTTAGGGCTTTTTCGGTAACACCTTGGTCTTTTAACATTTGCGCTATTTTACTGTTCGATTTAAAAATAGCAATGATTAAATGTTCTACAGAAACATAGTCATCTTTCATTTTTTTAGCAATAATAGCGGCTTCATTAAGTGTTTTTCCTGCTTCGCGAGAAAGCATGAGTTCACTACCGGTTACTTTAGAAAAACTTTCTAATTGTTTATTTAAAGCCTGTTCAAGAATGTTGATGTTTACATTCAATTTTTTTAAAATGAATGGGAGCACATTTTCATCAACTTCAAAAATGCCCTTAAAAAGGTGTTCGTTCTCGATTTGTTGATGTCCGAAACCTTGGGCAATTTGTTGCGCTTGCTGTATGGCCTCTTGCGATTTTATTGTATAATTATTTAAGTTCATCTTTGTATATTTTTTCACTCCCTCGAAGGAGGGAGTCTATTTTTATTGTTTTACTTTTACAAACTGATTAAGTCAATAATCTTACCAGCGCGATTTTAAAGACAAAACGTCAGATTAAGACTAATTTTCCAGTGACTTTTAGTCAGTTTGTAAGATTTCAAAATGATTACGACTTATCATCCTTAAAGTACAAAATATGGGATTATTTAACAAATTATTTAGCAATTCGTCCGAAGAAAAAGAAACAAGTGTATTACCATGGGTTCCTTTAACGGAATTGGGGCAATTACAGGATATTGAAAGCAAATCGGTAACCAAAACACAAGTTATTTTTAAGCATTCAACCCGTTGTGGTATTAGTAGAATGGTAATAAAACAGTTTGAAGCCGATTATAATGTCACCGAAAAGGACCTCGATTTATACTATTTGGATATATTGAATTACCGTGAGATTTCAAACAACATAGCAAGTACATTCCAGGTTATGCATGAATCGCCTCAACTTTTGGTTATTAAAAATAGGGTAGTGGTGGCGCATGATAGCCATGGTGGGATTAACAGTTTAGATTTAAGCACGTTTATTTAATGATTTTATAGTTGAACTCATCTTGACTTTTTCTATTTCCTAAAAAATGACTAAAATCCGTCCATATTTCGTTTCTTTTTTTACGCTTAGCTCTGCTATGCCTTTCAAAAAGCGCCTCATCAGTACAAATTTTATCTTATTTTCGGTTAAAAACAAAAAGTCAAGATGAGTTCATTAATGGAATCGGAGTATTTGTTTGTTTACGGCACGCTATTAAAAGACTTTGAGAGCGACATGTCCAAATTTTTAGAACAGCATTCCGAGTTTGTGGGTTCGGGTTATTTTAACGGGAACCTCTATGAAATTTCATGGTATCCAGGTGCTGTTTTAAGTGATAACCCAAACGAGAAAGTTTACGGACATGTTTTTAAAATTTTAAATGCCGAAAAAACATTTAAAGTTTTAGATGATTATGAAGGTATTGGCGATACGGATGAACATGCCAATGAATACAACCGCACATTGATTGATGCCTATCTAGACACTCAGGAAATCATTAAAACTTGGGTGTACATCTACAATTTGTCAACGACGCATTTAAAACACATTTCCTCTGGAAAATATCTGTCGTTATAGAGGTTTTGTCAATTTGAAGTATCGTTTTTATCCTAAAAAGCCATATAAAAGATGTTTAGTTTGTTAGACAGAGCTTGTCGAAGTTCTATTGCCAATATTGTTTATTCGTTGAATCGTTTAATTGTTTAACTGTTGAATTGGCTATTGAATATTTTATATTGTTAATCACTAATCGTTAATCACAAATCGTTCCCCCTGTCAGACTGAGCGCAGTCGAAGTCCTAATTTTAAAAAACGTCATTGACAGTGAAGTTTGCCTGTTGGTTGGTTCAAGTGATTCCAGTTTTTATTCGGAATTCTATCATGAATCTAAAAGCTCATATTCCTTATAATTTCGTTTCTTTGCAGCCATTTTAACTAAGTTATGTCTCATTTCCGTACATCATTTTTTCATCCTTTAGAAAATAATTTGGGCATTAACTTACCTGATAAATTCACCTTTCCGTTTTATTACGAGCCACATCCGTTAAGTGTCTTGGCAGCAAAACAGCTTCAAAACTATTTAGAGACCCAAACCGATTTTACACACAACTTCGGGTTGAATCCCAACCAAAGCGGACTCATAATAGGCAAAATGTTTGGCGTTATGGTGGTGAAAAATACGGAGGGCACATTGGGTTATTTGGCAGCGTTTTCCGGAAAATTGGCAGATAGCAACCATCTTAAAGGGTTTGTGCCTACAGTTTACAACACCTTAAACGAAGCAGGTTTTTATAAAAAGGGCGAAACACAATTAAATGCCATCAATACACAGATTGAGATTTTGGAACAAGCTCCCGCATTTAAAATGGCACAAACAAACGTTTTAAATAGTAAAATCGCTTTCACGGAAGCGTTAAATGTGCTTAAAGCTGAAATTAAAGCTGAAAAGCAAAACAGAAACCAACAGCGTGAAGCGGGAAAACAAAGTATGTCTCCAGAGGTGTACGAGAAATTTATAGAAACTTTAAACCAGCAAAGTATTGGTTATCAAATCCGGTTAAAACATCTAAAAAAGGATGGTGAACAGCGCATACAAGAAGCGGAGTCACATTTGAATAGCTTAAAGCAGCCCATTAAAGAGTTGAAAACCAAACGTGCTGCTTTATCGGCATCGTTGCAAAAACGCATCCACGAGCAGTATCAATTCTTAAATGCAAACGGCGATACCAAAGATTTACTCGCTATTTTTAAAAACACCACGTCACCCATACCACCTGCAGGTTCGGGGGAATGTGCCGCACCCAAACTGTTTCAATATGCTTACGAAAACAAATTGCAGCCCATTGCCATGGCAGAGTTTTGGTGGGGTGCCTCGCCAAAGTCCGAAGTACGGAAACACCAACAGTTTTATCCTTCGTGCCGTAGCAAGTGCGAACCCATTTTGGGTCATATGATGCAAGGTTTGGTGGTTGATGATAACCCCATTGAAGACCAGATTATTTTTAACCAAGCATTGGATATTGTTTATGAAGACGCCCATTTGCTACTGGTAAACAAACCCCATGAGTTTTTATCGGTACCCGGAAAAAATATTAGTGAGTCGGTATTAAGCAGAATGCAACAGTACTTGCCCCATGCTACAGGTCCTTTGTTGGTGCACCGGTTGGATATGTCAACTTCGGGGTTGTTGTTGGTAGCCAAAAGTCAACGGGTTTACAAGCATTTGCAAAAACAGTTTATAGAACGCAGCGTAAAAAAGCGTTATGTGGCTTTATTAGATGGCGTTTTGCCCAACACCGAAGGCACTATAAACCTACCGCTCCGAGTGGATTTAGATAACCGCCCACAACAATTGGTATGTTACGCCCACGGCAAACCAGCAACCACTAACTATCAGGTTATTGCTGCCGAAAACGGTAAAACCCGCATTTATTTTTATCCCATTACGGGGCGCACCCACCAGTTACGCGTCCATGCCGCCCATAGCGAAGGATTGAAAACACCTATTGTGGGAGACGACCTCTACGGTACCAAAGCCAACCGACTTCATTTACATGCTGAACGCATAAGTTTTACGCATCCTATTACTAAAGAAGGGCTTACGGTAAGTTGTGAGGTACCTTTTTAGTATGTTAATGTGTTGCAACTTTTTATAATATTATGTAATATCACAATGAACGAAGAACTAGAGAGCATTTTTCATACAATCTAGTGCGTTGGAGCATAGAAACAAAGGGTGTTAGATAATAAAACACAAGATTTGAAGACTCGACGCTTAAAATTAAAAGAAAGATTTAGATACATCCATTTACGGAAACCCTTTCAGGAATTGATGATGCATCCGATTTGTCGAATCAAGAATAACCAATCGTCAATATTGTATTGAAAAATAACAGATTAAGTGCTTAAACGGAAGTAAAGTAAATAAACAAAAAACCTCTAAATCAATTAGAGGCTTTTAATTTATTATCTCGGATTATAAGAATTTATAATCTGTTTGAGTTGTGCTTTTAAATCTTCGCCAGTGTCGTAAATCATTTGTTCTTCGCTAGGGAAGGGCACACGGTGGTTATTTAAAAAAGGCAACAATGTGGTTTCTAAAGCACGTCTGTCTCCTTGAGAGGTTGCAAAGACATGTTGAAATACAAATTCGCTACTAATAGGAAATGCATCGACCAATTGCTTGTTTTTTATATCGATATATTCTACGTTTCCAGCTACTTGTGCCGATTTAAATTGGGTGCTTTCGTAGTATTCGCAACGTACGGTTATCATTTTATCAACCTGTATGGTTTTACCAAGACTGTCTTTTACTTTATTACCATTGCTATCCAATAAATCTTTTTTTCCATCGACAACTTGCTTTTCTTTAATAATTTGGCGTTCCTTAATTTGTTCGGGCGATAAGTTAATATCTCTTAAATTCACACGCATGTTGTAATCGTAACGCACTTTATCAACGGGGTTGTTGTGGTAAACGGTCCATAAGTTGTTAAGTCCGTAGGTGCTAAAGTTTAATAAATCGTCTTCCAATCGTGTTGGGATGGTTTTTCGGGTGTCGTTAACCATATCGACCAATACAAAATCAATGCCTTTAGTGTGCGCCACTTCCAATAGGTTACGCACATCTCTGTAATTCGGATTCATATCTTCAATATCTTGAAACATGCCGAATGCTTGTCTCGCATCCAATTTGTTATTGGATTTTAGAAGCGCCGATGCATTATTATAGATTTGTAAAGACGCATCGTTTTTAAACTTGATAATATCGCTGGAATAATCGGTTAAATTAAATTTAACTGTTTTGCCATTAATAGCAAGCGGCAATAGCGGTTTTATAAGTTCCTGGCGTTTGTTTAAACCCACATACATATCATAAATACGCAGGTAATTTTCAGGATTGTTATCCTTTTTAAGAAAGTTAATGGTAGTTAAATCACGTTCATTGGCTTTATTATAAGCCTCTTGAAGCATGGCAATAAAATCGGCTTTTCCTTTTTTATCCTTATTGGTACGTAATTTACCAATGGCATCGTAAATAGCTTGGTCGTAGTTCCCAGCACTTAAGGATTTTTCAATTTGTTTACTGGTGCTGCATGATAGGATGCAAGCGATTAGTAATGCAGAAAGTAATGTTCTAATCATAGTCTCTATATTTGGTTTGTTTGGGTGGTATTCCAATAAAAGTGCCAAAATACTAAAACAACAGATAAAACGCTAATAAATCCGTTAAAATGATTGGTGATGTATTATAAGTAAGAAATATTTCAGTACATGGCAAAAATCCAAATATGTTCAGATGTCAGTCTGAGCGCAGTCGAAGACATTGGAAACATTGTTTTTAATTGCATTTCGACTTTAGTTTATCTTGAGCATTATCGAAAATGAAAATATACTTTTATTTGAAGATAAAAGCATAACTTACAAAAGAATCAATGTGACATTCTTCTAATTTTGTCATGTACTAAAAAGAAATATACTATTTGAAAACAGTCAAAACTTAAATCCTCAAATGGTGTAAATACGTTTATTTTCTTTTGAAAACAGGCAGTAATTTGGTAGACATTTCACCAAAACCAATACGGGTTCCATCTTTTTCACAAAAACCACGCATGATTACGGTATCGTTGTCATTAATAAAACTACGCTCGCTACCGTCTTTCATTTTAAGTGGTTTTTCACCTTTCCAAGATAGCTCTAGCATCGACCCATAAGAATCGGGCGTAGGGCCAGAAATGGTGCCACTTCCCATCATATCGCCAGAATTTACAGGGCATCCGTTTACGGTATGGTGTGCTAGTTGTTGTGCCATATTCCAATACATATATTTGAAATTAGTTTTGCTAACAACCGTTTCTTTAGCGCCATTTGGGCGAATAGCAACTTCTAAATTAATATCGAAACTCTTTTTACCTTTGTATTGCAGGTATTCCAGTTGTGGTTTAATAGGCTTTGGACCTTGAACACGGTAGGGTTCTAGAGCATCGAGTGTTACAATCCATGGTGAAATAGACGATGCGAAGCTTTTTGCTAAAAACGGGCCTAGCGGTACGTATTCCCATTTTTGAATATCGCGGGCACTCCAATCGTTTAGTAACACCAAACCAAAAATGTATTCTTCGGCTTCTTCTATAGGGATTGGTTCTCCTAAATCGTTGGCAACGGTGGTGATAAAAGCCATTTCAAGTTCAAAATCCACCAATTTACTGGGCCCGAATACAGGCTGTTCGGTACCGTTAGGGAGTGTTTGCCCCTGTGGTCTGTGAATCGGAATTCCCGAAGGAATGATAGATGAACTTCGACCGTGGTACGCAATTGGGATATGCAACCAATTTGGTAATAAGGCATTTTCGGGATCTCTAAACATAGAACCTACATTGGTAGCATGTTCTAAGCTTGAGTAAAAATCGGTATAATCTCCAATTTGCACAGGCAATTGCATTTCAATTTCATCCAATCTGAAAAGGACAATTTCTTTATGGCGTTTGTTATCCTTTAATGTTTTGTTGTTGCTGTCAAAAATTTCGGCAATGCGATTTCTAACGGCACGCCATGTTTTGCGGCCATCGGCAATAAAATCATTCAACGTATCCTGAAGAAAAATATCATCGGTTAAAGGAATGCCATCAAAATACCCTAATTGGTGTAGCGCCCCCAAATCGATGGCGGTGTCTCCGATTCGGGTTCCTATAGTAATGATGTCATCACGGGTTAAAAACACCCCAAACGGAATGTTCTGAATGGGAAAATCGGAATTTTTATCGACGTGTAACCACGATTTTCTATCTGGATTGTTAGCGGATAATGGCATAACTTTAAAGTTTAATATTTATGGAATTAAATTCAAACCTACACATTTTTTTCATTTTAATAGAATAAAACGCATAAAAATTAGATTTCTTTTAACCGTTAATAAAACCGTTGAAAACTTAGAAGTAAATATATGTTTTTTGATGTATTTAACTAATCTATTTCCTATTTTTGCCGAATATTTAACAAGAAATTAATTTTATGCAACGCGACGAACAAATTTTTGAACTAATTGAAGCTGAAAAAGAACGCCAACTACATGGTATAGAACTTATTGCATCAGAGAATTTTGTTAGCAACCAAGTTATGGAAGCAGCAGGCTCTGTATTGACCAATAAATATGCTGAAGGCTATCCAGGAAAACGCTATTATGGCGGTTGTGAGGTGGTTGATGAAGTAGAACAAATAGCTATTGATAGAGCAAAAGCTTTGTTTAATGCGGCATACGTTAATGTACAACCGCACTCTGGAAGTCAAGCAAACACTGCGGTTTACCATGCGTGTTTAACGCCGGGAGACAAAATTTTAGGTTTCGATTTGTCACATGGTGGTCATTTAACACACGGTTCTCCAGTGAACTTTTCCGGTAAATTGTATAACCCTGTATTTTATGGTGTAGAGCAGGAGACAGGGGTTTTAAACTATGATAAAATTCAGGAAATAGCCACTAAAGAGCAACCAAAATTAATCATCGCTGGTGCATCTGCATACTCTCGTGACATCGATTTTAAACGTTTTAGAGTCATTGCCGATAGCGTTGGTGCTATTTTGATGGCCGATATTTCGCATCCTGCAGGATTGATTGCCAAAGGTATTTTAAACGATCCGATGCCACATTGCCATATTGTAACGACTACGACCCATAAGACTTTAAGAGGCCCAAGAGGTGGGATGATTATGATGGGACAAGATTTTGATAACCCATTTGGTATCACTTTAAAAGATGGTAGTTTACGCAAAATGTCGTCGTTATTGGATTCTGCGGTATTCCCAGGAAATCAAGGAGGCCCATTAGAGCATATTATTGCTGCTAAAGCCATTGCTTTTGGTGAAGCTTTAACCGATGATTTTTTACATTACCAATTACAAGTAAAAGCGAATGCTGCTACTATGGCAAATGCATTGGTTGAAAAAGGATACAACATTATTTCGGGAGGTACGGATAACCACTGTATGCTTATAGACTTACGTAACAAAAACGTATCAGGTAAAGAAGCAGAACAAGCTTTGGTAAAAGCAGATATTACCGTAAATAAAAACATGGTACCTTTTGATACCCGTTCACCATTTGTAACATCGGGCATTCGTGTTGGTACCGCAGCGGTTACCACCAGGGGTTTAAAAGAAGCCGATATGCTGGAAATAGTAGAACTTATTGATGAAGTTATTGCCAATCACGAAAACGAAGCCGTTTTAGAAGCTGTAAAAGTGAAAGCAAATGCAATGATGGCTGGCAGACCTTTGTTTGTGTAAGCACATAATAAATAAGACCTCACAGGTTTTTAAAACCTGTGAGGTCTCTCTATAAAGATTAAAGATCCTGCTCATGCGGGATTTTTGTTTTTAGACACGTTTTACTCTTAAATATGAAAGAAAGAGGAATCGTTAACACGGGAATTAGGAGCTTTTTTTATGTAGATCTTGAAAGCTGTGAGTTTGTATGCGAGGATTTTCGTAAATATGGTAGAATCAAGCAATTAATTAGGACATGGTGTTACCACGCGTTTTATTCTAAAGATTTTCTATTAATCTTATTTCCCCAGCCATTATCTTCTGAAAATTTAGAGAATTCAAAATTCTCGATTTTTGGAATCTGTTTTAAATTCAATTCCGCCAATTTAATAAGTTCCAACGTTGGATTAAGTGTCCAACTGCTATAATCATCAGTGCCACCATATAAGTTTCCAACTCCGATTTCTATTATCTCACTTACCATTGAAACAAAGTGTTTGTCAGAAGATTTATAAAATTCTTTTATTTCGTAATATTCATCTAACGTAATAGTTGGAAATTCCGTTTCAATGTTTTCTGGATTAATATTCAGAATATATTTTGGGTTTATATCGCTTATTTTTTCTTCCCAAATATCCAATTCGTCCGAGGAAGTAAATTCCCAAAGACTATCGAAAATTTTATTAATACATTTGTCGCTTAATTCATTTTCTATAGCATATTGCTCTAAACATTTCATTCCGAAAGCAAATCTTCCACGAATTGATATTTTTTTCAACTTTTCTATTTGGTAATCAATATCCATGATGTTTTTCTCAAATGTGTGTCAACTCGTTATATAACAATATTTATTACTCATATCCCGTAAATAAGTAAGTATATAGTAGGTTTCTTATTGTTTTTGATAAATATAAATAATTTTTTATACATCGATTAGCAACGTCACATGTAGTTTCTTATTGCTACGAAGTCACAGACTTCGCCTTTACTTTGGATTTAATAAAAAAACAAATACCTTTAAAAGGGTGCATTTATATCGTGTTCTTTATAAAATTATGGGCTTGTGCAACCATCGTTATTAACCACAGTTTTAACTTGTCTTTTAATCAGCTTGTCAATTCGTCTTTTGTTTTCTTGCTGTAATAGTGAAGGATATAAATTCATTAAAATATTTACAACCATTATTGTCAGTCCAAATAAATAGTTGTGAGAAACACTCTTATATATAGCAATAAAAGTCACGAAAATAAATCCGATTAAATGGCTTATTTCAGCAATTGTCATTTCTCTTCGTACTTCAGTCAACTCCGTTTTTTTATTTTCTAACTTTATTTTTTGATTAAAGAATTTGAAAAAGGTATTTTTAATAATCCATTTAAAGTATTCAATCCCAATATTTTTATTCAGGGTTTTACTCTCAATAAAATTGAGGTTCGATATTTTTTTGTAGTACTCAGTTTTTAAGAGAATACTATTCAATATCATTCCGACTATCCAAGATATTACAGATATAGATATTCCGAATGTTAAATATTTAATCATAAATTTTTTTCAAATTGTGGCTTACTCATTATATAGCAACACTTATTACTCATATCTCGTAAATAAATAAGTATATAGTAAGTTTTTTGCTGTTTTTGATAAATATAATCAATTTTTCTTACGTCAATTAACAGTATAAAATGAAGTTTCTTATATATTTTAATATTGCTACGAAGTCACGGACTCCACCTAGGCTTTTATTTCGTTCAATATTTTTCTTTTCCGTTTTTTTGTCAAAACCTTAACCCAATAAGTCACGATAACATCGTATCCGTCAGATTCTATTTTTTGCTCATCGGTCAGAATTTCAATTCCGGTAGCTACTTTTGAGTTTTTTTTATTCCACTTTTTTATATAATCAAAGTACTCTTTTTTCGTTCCGATTTGATTTCCACTATTTCCAGTAATAAAAATCACTTTTTTATTTTTAAAATCAAATCCGTTTCGTTTTTCGATCAGATATGCGTTCAGATATTCAGATTCCGTTTGAGTTAGTTTTGGATTATTATCAATACCACATCCAGATAGATTTTGGCCAAAGATATTTGCCGAAATCAGTAGTAAAATTATTGTTCCAATTTTTTCCATAAGTTCGGTTTTCAGCTTGCAGGTAACTCGTTATATAACAACATTTATTACTCATATCCCGTAAATAAGTAAGTATATAGTAAGTTTCTTGCTGTTTTTGATAAATATAATTAATTTTTCTTACATCGATTAGCAGATTGTTTAGTTAAATTGACTTAATTAATCCTCCACAGGAAAAACAATATGCTGATAAGCTCCAATATCGGGTGCTGATGTTCTGTTTACATTTAAAATATCAAACGGTACTTGGGTTGCAAAGCTTGCTAATCCTTTATTTATGGCAGCAGAATCTTCACCTATTATAAGCATGTTTTTATTAGCGTCTTTAAAATGTGGGTCTTGATTAAAAATAGTACCCTCATAATGTGTGGGATCGTTTATATCGTAATTAGCACCTGTAAAATTCGTGTTTCGACTATCAAAACGAATGAGACAATTGGTAAATTTAAAGTTGAAAACAACTGCGTCGTCTTCAATTTCATCTAAAAGAATCTCAGGATTGTCGTTTCCGTAGATGATGCAATTGTTGAAATTGGCTTGGGTTAAATCGGTTACAATGGCAGTGTCATCAGCGTCAGTAATAAAATTATTCAATAAAAGCGCGGGGAATTCTCTAGAGCCACTCCAATAATTGGCAATGGTACAATGTGTGAAATTGTATTTACCTCCAAAAGTCCCAGCAAATGCCGATTGCCCACAGTTGTTAATTACCACATTTTCGCCTGTAATAGAGGTGTTTCGTCCTAAAATGCCAAAACTACTGGAATTGTAAATTTGCGAATTGGTTATTTTTAATTTTTCGGTAGCTATATTGGGATTACCATCGCATAAAATACCAATGGTGGCATTTTTTATGGTGGCGTAGTTTATACTGTTGTTTATACTGCCATCAAACAACCAAATAACGCCCCATTGTCCAGAAACATTAGCAAAATCGGGTTCCAAGCGGTCGCTTTCAAAAATAACTTCGTTTTCTAAAAGTTCGGGATCGCTGCTTACATCACCATTAACTTGCAGAGAGGCACCTTCGCTTACAATAAGTCCAGATTCTGAATGAAAATGCACACGCGCACCAGCTTCAATAGTTAAAGTTTCACCACTTGGTACAGCAGCAAAACCATAAATAACATAAGGCTTTTCGTTTGTGAAAGTCAGTTCTTCGGGGAGCAATTCACGCCCTTGAATATCGGTTTCTACGGTGTCGCCGTTGATATCTAATTTAAGGGTTTCTATAACTTTTGTGGTGTTGTCTCTATCGGGATAAATAAAAACAGCATCTTGTACCAAGGTGACAAGTTCTACTTTCTGAAGATTACTGCCTGCATCAAACTCTATTTGATCGGTGTATAAAAATTTGCCATCAAGATTCGCAAAATTAGTAATATCTATGGTTGTTTCAACAAAAATAAACAAGCTGTCTTTGGCTAGAATTGGGATGTTTTCGAATGTTTTTCCAGCAATACCATCTACGTTTAAGCGGTAGTTGGAAGCATCTCCTAGGGCGAGCCTTATGGAAGGAATCATAATATCATTATTGCCTCTATTGTAAACTTTTAGATTATAGGTGCTGGAGCCAATATTGGTAAAAACGGTATCTAAATAAACGGTGTCTTTTGAAAATTCAAGGTTTCCGGTATTTGGCGAAAACTCAAAATCATTTCTGCAAGAACTCCAAAGTATTAAAAAAACTACTGTGGATAGAAAGTATAAACTGCGCTTCATAAAAAATCAATATACTCCAAAAATATAACTTTTGTTTTGATAGTATAGTGAACTCGTTTAAACTTTTTTGATTAAAGCGAAAATTTAACCTTACGCCAGCTGGCTCGTTCGCTAAAATAACCCGCTGGGGTATTTTTACGCTCCGCCCTGTGTTCGGTTGAAGGCTTTTTTGAGTTGCATAGCAGGGCTACGGAAGGAAGAAAAGACAAAAAGCGAATGCAAAAGGACAATTTTAGCTAATTATGAAGAGTTTAAACGAGTTCAATATCTGGATTGGTTATTTAGCTAAATAAATCCATTATTTCGGGAGTAATTCGTGCAGGACGTTTTGTTTGGCTGTTTATTAAACACCAAGTGGTTTCAGATTTTGCCAGTAATTTATCGGAGTCCTTATATATTTCAACCATACGGGTTGTTGTAACGCCTTCAGAATTTATTACATAGGTTTTAAGTGTAATAACATCGTTTAACAATGCCGGACTTTTGTATTCTATGTAATGGGACAGCATGATCCAATGATAGTCATCTATAATCTTTGATGATGCATTCTTCAGCCAATGGGCTTTGGCAACATCTTGTACCCATTCTACATACATAATGTTGTTAACATGGTTAAGTTCGTCTAAATCGTTTTGGGTCACTACTAG
Organism: Mariniflexile sp. TRM1-10; assembly: GCF_003425985.1. Lineage (NCBI taxonomy): Bacteria > Pseudomonadati > Bacteroidota > Flavobacteriia > Flavobacteriales > Flavobacteriaceae > Mariniflexile > Mariniflexile rhizosphaerae. Next base: position 4,523,466 of record NZ_CP022985.1, on the reverse strand, counting down.
GGTCGTTTCAAAAGTTTGCATTTGGTTTTAAGTTTTATGATAAAATTTAAATGAGTTCAATACGAAAGATAAAAAATTCGTGTTTAATAAATCTCTTAAAATTCTGTTTAAAGTTTGAATTATATAAGAGGTATTAAGAATGTTATAACATTCATAAGTTAATATCATGTATCTTTATAAGATTAAATAATCGTATAAATCAAGGTATTATGAAAAAAATAGTCATTTTGTTGTTAATGGTATCGTCATTGGCAGCATTCCCAAACACAGTGATGGCTGCTGAAAACGCACCAATTAATACAACAGCTCCAACTCCAGCTCCAGCTGAAATTCCTGCCGAAGTTAAAGTGATGTTGAATCGTTTAGAAGAAATCAAAGCCTTAGACAAATCGACTTTAAGTAGATCTGAAAGAAAGGAACTCCGTAGAGAAGTACGAACAATCAAGAAAGATCTAAGAGCCGCTGGAAATGGTCTTTATATTTCATCGGGTGCCATTATCATCATTTTACTTTTAATAATTATACTTTAATAAGTTAACAATTGACAATTAGCAATTAACGATGAATAATAATCACTAGTAAATAGTCAAATCAATGAATCAACAAATAAACAATAATGTTGATAATTAGGACTTGGACAAACTATTAAGAAAGAGAAAGGAAATGGTATTAAAACAGCCTGTCATACAGAGCACTTCGACAAGCTCAGCACAGGCTTTGTCGAAGTATGAGCCTATCAAAGCTATCGAAAGAAGTATCAGTAATGGACTTCGACAAGCTCAGTCTGACAACATAGGGTTTAAATTGGCTTTGTGAAGCGTAGTTAGTCAAGCCTGTCGAAGCACACTTTGATATAAATTTGAGTTCAATCCTTATGTCGAACTCAAGTTAAAAGTATGGTTTCCTATATAAGTTCTCTTAATTTTTGGGCAGCAATTTCGGGTGTAATATCGCGTTGTGGCGACCCAAACATTTCGTAACCAACCATAAATTTCTTTACGGTTGCGCTACGTAATAGAGGCGGATAAAAACTCATGTGCCAATGCCAATGGTTGTTATCTTTTCCGTTGGTTGGTGCTTGATGAATCCCACTGGAATAAGGAAATGAGGTATTAAACAATTTATCATAAGCTTTGGTTATTACAGAAATGGCTTCAGCAAAAAGGAATGAGTCATTGCCTTTTAAATCTGAGATGCTTTGCTGCTGCTGTTTAGGAACGATCATGGTTTCAAAAGGCCAAATGGCCCAAAACGGAACAAGTACCACAAACCTATCATTTTCAAAAATAATACGTTCTTGCTTTGTTAATTCCTGTTGAATGTAGTCACCTAATAGGCTCGATTTATTTTTGTCATAATAAGCACGTTGTTGTTGGTCTTTTTTGTCAACTTCATTAGGTAACGTGGTTTGGCTCCAGATTTGGCCATGTGGGTGTGGATTGCTACAACCCATAACGGCGCCTTTGTTTTCAAAAATCTGAACGTAATTTATAAGGGGATTGCTACCAAGTTCGGCGTATTCTTTCTGCCATGCGAAAACCACTTTCTCAATATCCTTAGCATCCATATCGGCCAAACTTTTAGAGTGGTCCGGACTAAAGCAAATCACTTTACAGATGCCTTGTTCGCTTTGTGCAATTAATAAGCCATCATTGACATTAAAGTTTTTAGATTCTGTTTGAAGCGCAGCAAAATCGTTGGTAAAAACAAATACGTCTTCATATTTTGGGTTTTCTTCGCCATTAATTCGGGTGTTTCCGGCGCATAAGTAACAACTAGCATCGTAAGCTGGTCTAACAGCGTTGGAAACAGCTTCGTTTTGACCCTGCCATGGGCGTTTAGCTCGGTGTGGTGATACTAAAACCCATTCACCTGTTAATATATTATAGCGTTTATGTGAATAATCTTGTAAGTCGGTGTTCATTTTAAAAGAGTTTTATTTATTTAATTACATGCGTTCCGTTAGACAGTTTAACGGCATAGATGGAGCAGTCCTTATTAAATTTAGCTTTATAAGCTTTAGAGACAGTTGTTTTAAAAGCTTCCACAGCATTTTTAGAAATCAAGTTTATAGTACAGCCTCCAAAGCCACCGCCCATCATTCTTGCACCTAAAATATGTGCGTTTAATTTGGCTTGCTCTACAAGAAAATCCAATTCGTCACAACTTACTTTGTACTGTTTGGACAAGCCCTCGTGAGAACCATAAATTAAAGCGCCTAAAGTTTCTAAATCACCATCAAGCATGGCTTGCGACGCTTTTATGGCACGATTGTTTTCTTGAACAACATATAATGCTTTTTGATAGTTTTCAGGCGTAACTTGGTCTTTAATTGTAAGTAAATCGGCTTCGGTTGCATCTCTTAATGCCTTGATGCCCAATAATGAAGCAATATTTTCACAAGCTGAGCGTCTATCGTTATAAGCGCTATCAGATAAACTATGTTTTACATTCGTGTTTATTAAAATAAGTTCGTGGTCTTTAAAATTAATTTCAAATGGTGTCGCTTCTACCGTTCTGCAATCTAATAATAGTGCATTGTTTTCAATACCAAACATACTGGCGTATTGATCCATAATACCACAATTGACACCTACATAATTATGTTCGGCTCTTTGCGAGATTAGAATCATTTCGGTTTTAGACAATCCTAAATTAAAAAGTGCGTTTAAACCAAACACCACACTATTTTCCAGGGCTGCCGAAGAAGACATACCAGAACCCGCGGGAATATCACCACTGAAGGCAATGTTAAAATTTCCAACCACTTTATTTTTGTTTTGCATTTCGGCAACAACACCCAAAACATAGTTTTCCCAACTGCCTTCAGATGAGGGTTTTAGTTTGTCTAATTCAAACGTTATACTTTCGTTCATGTCAATGGCATAGGCTGTAGATACTTTGGCATCACTTTTATGAAACGCAGCAACAATGCCTTTATCTACTGCTGCTGGAAATACAAAACCATCGTTATAATCGGTATGTTCGCCAATAATGTTGATTCTTCCAGGTGAAAAAATCATCAATGGGTTGGCATTAAATTTATTAATGAAACTATCTTTTACTTTGCTAATTAATGTTGAATTCATTTTATGTTTTTGAAATTATATTAACCTAAGGTTCCAATTTACTTGATACTCTTCATTAGGTTTTAAGGTTTGTAAACCCATGTTGTTGTTAAAGCTGTCTGATACACCTGTAGTTGGTTCTATAGCAATCGTATTCACTTTTGGCGGCGTATAAATTTGTAAAAAATTCTCTTTGGAAGAAGCGCTTATTAAAAGCTTATAATCTGGTGTGTTAAATTGTGTTTGGTTGGAATTTAAAATAAAGCAATCATCTAATTTTTTGTCTTTTATCTCAAAATGAGGTTCATTGTTAATATCGACAATGCCAGTAGTTATACAACGCTCATCAAAAACGAGTTGTTTGTTGCTCTCAAAATTAAGTGTGCTATTAAATAAGTCGCTGCTACTAAAATAGGGATGCCAGCCAAGAGTAAATGGAAATGTTTTGGCATCAGTATTTTTAACTAACACATTAACATCTACCGAATCTTTTTTTATAATATATTCAAGCTGAATGGAGTAGGTGTATGGAAAGCCGACAGATTCCTTGTCTTCATTATATAATAATGTAATGGAAGCAAAATGTTCAGTTTGTTCTTGTTTAACTATTTGGAATGTTTTATTGAAAACCAAACCATGTAAGGCATTGTTGTTGCCCGTTTCATTAATTTGAAATTGAAATTCTTTACCATCATACGTGTATTTTCCATCTTTTATTCGGTTAGCAAACGGAAATAATATTGACGATGCGTAGGTATTGTTATATGTTAAAGGGGATAAATCTTCAATAATGGTTTTACCATCAAGTTTTAATTCCTGTAAACTGGCGCCTTGGTTGACGCAAATTTTTGCATAACATACTTTTTCTGGGTTTTCAACTTCAATAAAATCTAAATCATTAGATGTATTTAAAATGTGTTTTATAGTGTACAATATAGAATGTCTTAGTTGAATTCGTTTAAACTTTTCTCAATTGGCTAAAAAATTTAAACAAGTTCGTTTGGTTGATAAGAATTTTGCAAATATACTAAGTGAAAATTAAAATGCTATATGTAGTATGGAAATAAAAAATCCGTAAACATTTCTGCTTACGGATTCGTATTTAGATAGAATTTATTTTTGTATTACTTTTTTTGAAATTGTTTACTGAAAACAAGGAACAGCACGCCACATAATAACCAGGTGGGTAATGTTACGAACGATAAGAAAATATCAAACTGAAGCGATATGGAATAAAATATACCGAAGCTAATGGCCCAAGCCAGTAATACCGATTTATTGAATTTTATATTGGCGTATTCTGCGTAATTTTTAATGACGCCATATTTTTTTGAAAAGAAATGTTCAAAAACAATAACGGCTCCAACTGGAGCTAATATAAAGCCATATAGCGCAACGAAGTCTAATAATTTCATGGCAAAGGCAGGAAATAAACCCGCTATGGTTGCAATAGTTCCAGCTAAAATCGTTACCCAAAACGTAGAAAGTTTAGGGATGATGGCTTGAAATGCTAAGCCAGCTCTGTAAATGGTTGGGTTGGCAGTTGTCCAACCGGCCAATACAACGGCAATAATTCCGAAAATACCAATAGCGTTATAAGCTAACGGACCGGGAGCTACTGGTGGTGCTTCACCGTTTGATAAAAAGGCTTGAGCTTCAGGTGAATTTAAATAAACGGCATATAGTAAACAAGCAGCAATCCACGCCATATAATGACCTACATACATACCTGCAGCGGTTGTCCACCCCGAACTTGCTTTTTTAGCAAAACGGAATACTGATAAATCGGACATACCAATATGCATAGCAGCATTGGCAAACCAAGACCAAATAACAACATGCCAAAAGGTGTATTTTATTTGCCCAGGAAATGGGTCTCTGCCTTCACCCCAAATATCCCAAAATTGAGAAAAGCTAGAAACGCCCAATTGGTTTAATGCTACCACACCGCAGGCTAAAAAGGCAATTACAATAACAGGAGACATCCAATTGGCAGCTTTTGAAACCGTATCGTAACCTCTAGCAGCTATAATGGATATTACAGCACCTAGTACAAGTACAATAACAACCCAAGTAATACCATTAGGGAGTGTATCTGTTAACTTAGGCATGGGCATATCAAAAGGAATACCAACAGCAGTTGCCGACACGGTTATCATAGAACCTGCTAAAAAGCAAAACAAAACACCATTGGCAATGTTGTAGCCAGTAACTAAGTTTTTACCACATATTTTTTCCAGTTGAAAATAGAGGGTTAATCTGTTTTTAACAGCAATTTCAGCAGTTAAGTATCTCCAAGATAATACGGCTAATAAATTTCCAACTAGAAGTCCGATAATTAAATCGAAAGCACTAACACCCGCAGTTAAAAATAAGGGGCCAATCATAAATTCGGTACCAGCGGCATGCTCGCCAGCATACATGCCAAGAAAACTTTTCCAGCTTTTTAATTTTGATTGCGGCACAGGGGTTCTTTCAAATTCACCTCCTGTAATCTCCTCTATCATATCTTCTTCTCTGTGATATTGTGTCATAGGTTTTATTTATTTAGTTAGTATTGGTTAATTATTAAACGAGTTCATTGTTTCATTTCTATGATTGTCAAAGAAACACAAACTACGATAAAAACTTTTTTCTTAAGTCTTCTACTTGGTCATCATTTATCGGCACCATTTTTCCTAAAGAGTTTCCTAAAACTATAGATTTTGCACTAAATTCGGCTACTTCTAGATAATCAAATGTTTGAAGCAATTTATCTCCTGTAATCATTACGGAGTCATTTTCGATGATCAAAGCCGTAGTGCAATTATTTAAAAATTCAGAAGTCTTATTGGTTTTAAAATGGTCACCATATTTAACAGTAGCAATATCTTGTAAAAAGATCCAGCTTTCAGGAATGGTACGCACATTTAAGTGTGTTTTTGTCACTCCAAATGACATTAAATACGGTGGTTGTGTCATAATAATAGAATTTACATTGGGGTTGCGTTTGTAAATTTCTTCATGTATCCATGTGGCTCTACTAGGTGTTTTGCCTTTTTCCCTTTTACCATCTTTTATTTGAACGATATCTTCAATATCCATATCCCAACGATTTACGTTTGTTGGAGAGATTAAAAAATCGTTGTTTCGCCATCGCATCGAAACGGTTCCGTAAGAACTTATCATAAGCCCTTGTTGACAGGCACGTTGAACAATTTTACAGATTTCCAATCGTTTTTCTAACTCATCGGACGGGTAGTCGGTTTTTTCCATTTCTGGAATCATCGAGGGTACTTGGGCTTCAAATTCATCAATTTGAGCATCAGTTAAATAATTTGGTGTGCCAATTTGTGAGCCATACAAAATAGTGCGTGCACAAAATTCCAAAGTTTCAAACCTTTGAAAGGCATCAGATAAATCACTTCCTCCTAAGACGGTTCCATGATTTTCCATAATAATGGCTTTGTAGCCTTTTTTAAATTCGTCAGCAATCACTTCACCTAATTGTTCGCTTCCGGGTAATTCGTAAGTAGCGTAACCAATGGGGCCGCAAATATGTTTTGCTTGGGATATGATGTTGGTATTTGGTATTTTACGAACAATACTAAAAGAAACCAATGCTGGCGGATGTGCGTGAATTACAGACCTGATGTCTGGACGTGCTTCGTAAATGGCTTTGTGAAAAGGAAATTCGGATGAAGGTTTATGTTTGCCGATAACAGTGCCATCTTTTTTAACACAAATAATATCTGAGGGTCTTATAGAACCTTTATCAATGGCGGAAGGTGTTACCCATATGTTACCTTCATCATCAATTATAGAAATATTTCCACCAGAAGTTGTAGTCATACCTCTTTTGTAAATCCGACTAATAATTTCTGTTATCTGGTCGCGTGGATGAACTAATTTTATTCTTTGTGACATAATTCTAATTATTTGGATATATCTCTTAGGTAATAATGAACGGCACGTGTTTTTTTAATGAATAATTTTTCTTCAGGAATTTAGAATTCAATTCTGTATCTGAAATTGAAATAGCAGCTCCTAAGGCAGAGCCCAACGAAGAATCTGTAGTTCTTAATTTCATATTTCTAAAGTAATGTGATAGTAATTTCACATAAAGGTCGTTATCGCTAAACCCACCATCGATATATAATCTTTTTATAGAGTCACTACCAATAACATCTTTAATGCTTTTTATTTGAAGCAATACCAACTCCGTCATTAGTTGATGGTAGGCGTCTTCAAATTTGGTATATGGTATTTTGGTTTCTTTGGGCATGTTGCTATCGGTTAAGCTTTCCCATTTAAACATATGTTCGAAATCTTTAATAATTTCGGCATAGGTTTCATAATTAAACTTTACATGGCGGTGGTAATCTTGAGATACGCCAAAATGTTTATCTAATTTGCTAACCTGAATTTTGTATTCATTTCCTAAAAATAAGCGGGTTGCCTTAACAGGTTTACCATTGATTCGCATGTAGTTTATAGAATCTTTATCGTGCGTATCCTCAATAATGGGATGGTCTGTAAAAGGATTTAATGTAATGCTCCAAGTGCCGGTAGAAACGAGCACAAACTTTTTCTTTACGCTTCTAACATAAGGCAGTAAAGCCGAAGAGCTATCGTGAATGCCAACACCAATTTTAATGCGTTTTCCATTGTAGTTCATGTTAACACTGGTTTCGGTAGATACAATAGTTGGTAGTATGTGATGTAGCTCTTCTTTATAAACCCACTCGTGGTAGTCCTTTTTTGTGTAATCCCACAGTGCCGTATGGCAACCAATACTGGTATATTCACTTAACGGGATGCCTGTAAAAACATAACTTAGGTATTGTGGCAGGTGTAACGAGTATTTGATTTTTTTAAACACTTCAGGTTTGCTATATTTTAGCCAATAGAGCTGTAACCCTGAATTTAAAAGACTTAAATCAAAACAGCCCGTTGTTTTAAGAAATGCTTCTCGTGGGCCATATTTCTCTAGAAAAGAATCAACAATGCTTTTGTCTAAAGGTTTGGTATAGTTGTAAAGTGGCGTAAGTACTTCACCGTTTTCATTTATATGAACAAAACTAGCGCCATAGGTTGAAAAATTGATGGCTTTCACATTAAATTCGGAAGCTTTAAGAATGTTTTCAAAAACACTTTTTAACCAACTTTGAAGCGCTGCTAGATTTTCGGTAGGAAAACCATCTTCATCTTCAATTTCATCAAAGTGTGTATATTCTTTATAAACTTCTTTATAATCTTTATCAAAAAGAAAGAATTTTTTATTTGTTTTTCCAATATCAAAAACAGCTGTTACGTCTATCATACAAAACTATTATAAACCTGTTGCTACGGTATTTTTGCCCCTTTCTTTAATTAATAGATTTCTAACGTCTAACGAACGGTATGCTTGAATTGGGTTTAACGCAGCACCTTTTTGCAATCTGGCATGGGCTAAAAGCGGTCTTACATCTGTTCTATAGGCGTCTTGTAAAATTTCCTGACATGTAACGACATCATTATTTAATTGTGCCGTTTTTAATAAATCTTGGTCCACTAAAAGTGCTTTAGCATAGGCTTCCTGAATGGCTTCAAGCGATTGTATTAAATCTTCTAAAGGGTCTTTAACGTTGTGGCTAGCATCAATCATCCACGCTAAATCTGGGTTTTGCGGGTTGTTTTGCATGCCGTAAACCAATTCGTTGAAAATTAAGAATAGGGCATAAGGTTTGATGCTTCCAACAGTTAAATCGTCGTCACCGTATTTGCTATCGTTAAAGTGGAATCCACCTAATTTACCTTTCAACATTAAAATAGAAACAATCTGTTCTATGTTGCTGTTTGGTAAATGATGGCCTAAATCGACTAAAGAATACGCCTTATCCCCACACGCATTGGCAAGCATAAACGATGTTCCCCAATCTTGAATAACGGTGCTGTAAAAGTTCGGTTCGTAAGGTTTGTATTCGATTAACATGCTCCAATCATTGGGCAGTCCTTTGTAAATGTCTTTTAAACTGTTTTCGGTATGTTGCAGTGCTGTTTGAAAGTTGTTTTGTCCAGGGAAACAAGACCCATCGGCCAACCAAACGGTTAAGCTTTTAGAACCTAATTGATTACCAATATTGATAACATCTAAATTATGCTGAATAGCTTGTTGCCTAACAGCTTCACTGGTGTTGCTTAAAGAACCATATTTGTAGCTTTCTTTAGCATTTTTCTGGTCTTGAAATGTGTTAGAGTTTACCGCATCAAAGGTAATATCCAAACTGCTAGCCAATTCTTTAACAGCTTTATAATCCTGTGGAATATCCCAAGGAATGTGAAGCGACACAGCACCTGCTGTTTGTGTTAATGAATGAATTAAACCAACATCTTCAATTTTTTGTTCCAAGTTTGAAGGTTCTCCGTAAAAAGAAAAACGTCCAAAACGGGTACCGCCAGCACCTAATGCCCAACTTGGAATGGCAACTTGAAAGTCTTGTAGTTTTTTAATAATGGTATTAACATGAACGCCTTTTTTTGATAAACTATTTGATAAAAAATCAAAATGCTCTTGATGCGATTTTAAATCTTTACTGTTAGCGTCTTGTATATGGTTTGGTTCTATTTTCATGTATTTATTTTTAAGTTTCAAAGTTGCAGAGTTTCAAAGTTTCAAAGACTCTTGATTCTTGGCTCTTGGTTCTATTTTCTATTCCATAACCCCTAATAATCATTTCCTTGAGTGTACAAAGTTTTGGTCATGGTCGTTTCATGTGTTTATACCTATTGTTTTTTAACGGTCATATGGACATGAGCGATAGCGAACTGGCGAAGCAATCGCTTTATTTTTATAGGTGTTTATCTCACAAAAAAATGTTTTCATTGGTGTTCGATGATTTTCAATTGCTTAAAGCAAACTTTTTGTTAATGGCGATTTCATGAATTGGTAATTTTTTTAGTAGCAAGTTAGCAAATTAAAAAGCTTTAGGTTTGGGTTGTAATGAGAAAAAATTAGCTGTTCTAAAAAAAAACTCCCATATATATTTTAATATGCTATGGAAGTTTTTTACAAACTAAAACTAACTCAAAATGTCTTATCTGACAAATGCGTTGGCCATTCCACCATCAACATTTATAATGTTTCCTGTTGTTTTGTCTAAAATGGCAACCAATGAAAATACACCGTTGGCAATATCTTCAGGATATATAATTTCGTTTAATAAATTTCTTTTTGCATAATGAGCAGGAAGTTCTTCTACAGTAATGCCGTAAGCTTTAGCACGACCTTCTGCCCAAGCACCTTCCCATATTTTACTGCCTACAATAACACCATCTGGGTTAACAGTATTGACGCGTATTTTATCTGGTGCTAATTCAGCGGCCAATAAACGGGCCATGTGTTGTTGTGCCGCTTTAGCAGTACCATAACCAACATTATTTGGTCCAGAGACCAATCCATTTTTACTAGCGATGCTAATGAAGTTTCCTCCTAAATTTTGTTTGCGCATCACTTCCACACCAACTTTTGCCAATTCAAACTGACCTTTAACCAATACATTTTGTAAAATGTCCCAGTCTTTTTCGGTAGTTTCTTCAATAGGTTTAGAAATTGCCAATCCTGCACTGTGTACAATTATATCAACTCCGCCAAATTCCAAACAGGCTTTATCGAAAGCTTCTTTAATAGAATTATAACTGGTAACATCACATACTGCATAAGTAGATACATCGCGTTTGTAAGTTGCGTTGGCTTCTTTTAAGCTATCTTCATTTATATCGGTTAAAACGACGTTAGCACCTTCGGCAGCTAATTTATCGGCAATCGCTTTTCCAATACCACCACCAGCACCAGTCACTAATGCTATTTTACGTGATAACGGTTTTTCTTTTGGCATTCTAGAAAGTTTTGCTTCTTCCAATAACCAATATTCAATATCAAACGCTTCTTGTCTTGGTAGCGAGGTATAAGACGTTATAGCTTCGGCACCACGCATGACGTTAATGGCATTGATGTAAAATTCGCTGGCAACCCTGGTTGTTTGTTTATCTTTTGAAAAACTAAACATACCTACTCCTGGATAAATAATGATCACAGGATTCGGATCGCGCATGGCTGGACTATTGGGTTTTTTACACGTATTATAATAGTCAGCATATTCTTGTCTATATGTTTCAAAAGCAGGTTCTAATTTTTTTAGAATAGCTTTGGAATCTGATAAATCCTCTTGAGCATCTAAAGTTAAAACCAAGGGTTGGATTTTTGTTCTTAAGAAATGGTCAGGACAAGACGTTCCCATAGGGGCCAATCTTGCTAAGTCATTACTATTGATAAACTCCAAAACCACATCGCTATCAGAAAAATGACCAATCATTTGGTTTTCAGAAGAACACAAACCTCTTAATAAAGGCATTAACTGAGCAGCTTTTTCCAAACGTTCTTGTTTAGGTAAGCTTGATACTTTTTGGCCGCCAAAAACGGATCCTTTTTCTTTTATTTTCTTTTCGATATATTCAGAAGCCATTTCTATAACTTCCAAACTATTTATATAGCATTCGTAAGATGTATCACCCCAAGTGAATAACCCGTGGCTACCAAGAACGATTCCCCTAATGCCAGGATTATCGTTTAAGCATTTTTCTAATTGTAGGCCTAGATCGAAACCAGGACGTTGCCAAGGCACCCATCCCATAGTATCTCCCCAAATTTCCTTAGTCACTTTTTCACTGTCTTTAGCAGCAGCAACTGCTATTAAAGCATCTGGATGTAAGTGATCTATATGTGCAAATGGTAATAATCCGTGAAGCGGCGTATCAATAGATGGTGCTTTACTATCTAAATCATAAATACAGTGATTAAAAAGACCAACCATGCGGTCTTCGTCACTTAAACCACCATAAACATTTTTCAAATCACGTAATCTTCCGGTGTATAAACCAGCAATTCCTGAACGCGTTAATGTTCCGATATCGCCCCCAGAACCTTTAACCCACATAACCTCAACTTTTTCATTTGTTAACGGATCTTTTTCTATGGTTTTACAGCTAGTATTTCCACCGCCGTAATTGGTGATTCTCAAATCGGCACCTAATATATTGGATCGGTATAAAAATAAAGCAACTTGATCGTCATTTAAAGCGGCTGCTTTCTTATCATCCCAAAGGTAATCTACGTATTTGAATTTTTTTGTTGTTATATTCATGAGCATTGTTAAAATTTACTGAGCAAAAATAAACTAAGCCAATAATGTTTCTATCCTGTACTGTACTGTAATTTACCAAAAATTGATGAATTTATAAAAAATGCATTATAGGTCTATGTTTTTTTTAACTAAAAGGTTATGGAATAGGTTGTTTTAGTAATTGTATATTAGACATTTATAAATATTTCAACTTATAAAAAGCCATGGAGTTTTCATTTGAAATTAAAATAAAGTACAGTACAGGACAGTATATGTGGATGAGATGTTTAAATTTGTGATTTGAAGAAATAAAAACATTGAATTAATATGAATCTATTTAATTTAGAGGGCAAAATTGTCTTAGTAACAGGCGGTGGAGGCGTACTTGGAGGAAGTATGGCTGAGTATCTTTTGGAAAATGGTGCGACCGTTATTATATTACATTACAAACAAGATACTGTGGATAATACAGTAAAAAGAATGCAATCGATTAACAATAAAGTTGACGGTTTTGTTTGTAACGTGGTTGATGAAAAAAGCCTTCAAGAAGTAGCTGATGCTATTATAGCGAAGTATGGTAAAATAGATGTGCTTATTAATGCAGCAGGAGGCAATATGCCTGGAGCAACTGTAGGACCAACACAATCCTTTTTTGACATCAACATGGACGACTTCAGAAAAGTAGTCGATTTAAATTTATTTGGTAGTATCATACCATCCACCATTTTTGGTAAAGAGATGGTAAAAAACAAACAAGGTGTTATCATTAATATATCTTCAATGGCTTCAGAAAGGGCCATCACTAGAGTAGCGGGCTATTCAGCATCTAAAGCAGCGATTGATAATTACACCAAATGGTTAGCGGTAGAACTGGCATTGAAATATGGCGATGGGTTACGCGTAAATGCCATTGCTCCAGGATTCTTTATTGGAAACCAAAACAGAGCTTTGTTGCTAAATGAAGATGGTAGCTTAACGCAAAGAGGTAGCACCATTATTAACAATACGCCCATGAAACGTTTTGGTGATGCCGATGAATTAAATGGAGCATTACATTATTTATGCTCAGATGCTTCAAAATTTGTTACAGGTATTACCATTCCTGTAGATGGTGGTTTTAGTGCTTTTAGTGGTGTTTAATTATATATTTAGGTAAAAATGCAAGAAACATTTAGATGGTTTGGAGTCAATGACTCCGTGAAATTATCATACATAAAACAAGCAGGTGCAACAGGTGTAGTAACAGCATTGCATCATATTCCCAATGGAGACGTTTGGGAAGTTGATGAGATTTTAAAAGTTAAAAATGCCATAGAAGCCCATGATTTGGAATGGTCTTTTATAGAAAGTATTCCCATTCACGAAAGCATCAAACTACGAAAAGGCGACTATTTACAACGTATCGAAAACTATAAGCAAAGTTTACGAAATGTAGCGGCTTGTGGCATTAAAAATGTGTGTTACAATTTTATGCCCGTTTTAGACTGGACACGTACCGAACTATTTTGGAAATTATCAGATGGCAGCACCGCATTGCGTTTTGATAAAGTGGATATGGCGGTTTTTGAAAAATTCATCATGGAACGTGAAGGCGTTGAAGCCGCATACACTCCAGAAATCCTAGAACAAGCAAAAGTGCGTTTCTCTAAAATGACTTCAGAAGAAAAGCAAGCTTTAGAAGATAATGTTTTAAAAGGGCTTCCGGGAACGGTTGACGACTTAACCATTCCTGTTTTTAAAGACATGATCGCACAATATGATAACTTATCGCATGCCGATTTAAAAGCCAATTTATCATTCTTCTTAAATCAAGTCATTCCGGTTTGTGAAGAACATGGGATTGTGATGGCTATTCATCCAGACGATCCACCGATGGATATTATGGGATTGCCTCGAATTATTAAATCTGAAAAAGATTTGGAAGATTTAATTGGTTTTATTGATAGTCCTTCAAATGGTATCACATTTTGCACAGGTTCGTTAGGTGCCAATCCAGATAACGATTTACCTAAAATGATTCGAAAATTTGCAGACCGAATTCATTTTCTTCATTTAAGAAATGTAAAGAGAGAGGCCGATGGTAGTTTTTATGAAGACAATCATTTAGAAGGCTCTTCAGATATGTACGAAGTGGTAAAAGCTGTATTGGAAGTAGAGAAAAAACGGGATATTCAATTGCCTATGCGTCCAGACCACGGGCATCAAATGTTACAAGATTTAGAAGATAATAGAGCCTATGCCGGTTATACGGCTATTGGTCGTTTAAGAGGTTTAGCAGAACTACGAGGTTTGGCACTCGGTATTTCAAGAAGTTAATAAAAGCAAAAAATGAAGGTCGGTTTATTTATACCATGTTACATCAATCAATTATATCCACAAGTAGGCATAGCAACTTTAGAGCTTTTAGAGAAATTAGGCGTTGAAGTTGTTTACCCTATGGGGCAAACCTGTTGCGGACAACCACTCGGTAATTCTGGATACGAAGATGATTCAAAAGGAATTTGCCAGTTATTTGTAGAGAATTTTAAGGAATTCGATTATATCGTTGGGCCTTCTGGCAGTTGTGTTTACCACGTTAAAAAACATTTCGATATTTTGGAACAAACCAATGATGTGAAACGCGTTAGAAAAAACACCTACGAGCTGTGTCAGTTTATCTATGAAGTATTGGGTAAAACAGATTTAGGAGCGTCCTTTCCATATAAAGTAGGTATCCATAAAAGTTGCCACGGACTTCGTGGTTTGCGCTTAGGGTCTTGTTCCGAGCGTATGGATGTGCATTATTCAACTGAAGAAAGTCTGTTAAAAGAGGTAAAAGGCTTAGAACTAAAAACGTTGAATAGGGTCGATGAGTGTTGTGGTTTTGGAGGCACTTTTTCGGTATTTGAAGAAGCCATTTCAGTAAAAATGGGTAAAGATAGAATACAAGACCATTTAGACAGTGATGTAGAAGTGATAACAGGAGCAGACCACTCGTGTTTAATGCATTTAGAAGGGCTAATAAATAGAAACAAGCAGCCTTTAAAAGTGATGCATATCGCAGAAATTTTAAATAGCAGTATGTAATTATGGCACACGCAGACGAAGCAGCATTATTTAATAAAGACGAAGCAAAAGTAGATTGGCATGACAAAGCTTTATGGTTTGTAAGGCAAAAAAGGGATAAATCTGCCCATAATGTAAAAGGATGGGAAGAACTTAGAAATTTAGCATCGGCCATTAAGGCAAATGTACTTTCCGATTTAGATACTTACCTTGTTCAATTTGAAGAAAATGCCAAAAAAAATGGTGTAACGGTACATTGGGCAGCCAATGCCGAAGAACATAACAAAATTGTCCACAGTATTTTAGCTAAGCACGATGTAAAGAAAGTGGTTAAAAGCAAATCGATGCTTACTGAAGAGTGCCATTTGAATCCTTATTTAGAAGCCAATGCTATTGAAGTCATTGATACCGATTTAGGAGAACGTATTGTACAACTAGCCCAAGAACCCCCGAGCCATATAGTATTGCCTGCCATTCATAAAAAGAAGGAAGAGGTCGATGTCTTATTTCAAGAACATTTAGGAACCAAACCTTGTAATGGCGATCCACAATATTTAACGGCAGAAGCTAGAAAGCATTTACGTGATAAATTCCTAAAAGCAGATGCTGCTATTACGGGCGTTAATTTTGCAATAGCCGACACCGGTGGTTTTGTGGTTTGTACCAACGAAGGAAATGCCGATATGGGTGTACATCTAGCCAAAGTGCACATTGCTTGTATGGGGATGGAAAAACTCATTCCTCAGGAAAAACATTTAGGTGTATTTTTGCGGTTATTGGCGAGAAGTGCCACTGGGCAACCTATAACAACCTATTCGTCGCATTTTAATAAGCCCGAACCAGGTAAGGAAATGCATATTGTTATTGTAGACAATGGCAGAACCGAGCAATTAAGCCGTGAAGATTTTAGAGCCTCCCTGCATTGCATCCGTTGTGGTGCTTGTATGAATACGTGTCCTATTTATAGACGTAGTGGCGGACACAGCTATAAAGCAACCATTCCTGGCCCCATAGGTTCCATTCTATCACCGGGAATCGATTTAAAAAAACACAGTTCTTTGCCTTTTGCATCGACACTTTGTGGTTCGTGTAGCGATGTATGTCCAGTAAAAATCAATATTCACGAACAGTTATATAAATGGCGTCAGGTCATTGTTAAAGAGGTGCCACAGCCAGTTGTTAAAAAAACTATTTTAAAAGTAGCTGGACGTGTTTTAGCAAACTCAGGAATGTATGGTTTCGCTGGAAAATCAGCGCGGTTTATGTTAAAACATGCACCTCGATTTTTAGTGTATTCCAAATTAAATGCTTGGGGAAAAGCTAGGGATTTGCCAGAAGTTAAAAATGGGAATTTTGATGAATGGTATAAAAAAAGAAAGAAAAATGAGTAGAGAATCCATTTTAAATGCTGTTAAAAAAAACAAACCTGAATTGTTGCCTTTGCCGGAAATTGATTTAGGTATTTTTGAAGATGATGTTGAATTATTGGACACTTTTATAGACAATTTGAAGTTTGTTGGTGGTCAAGCTATTCAATTGGAATCTATTGAACAAATTGATGCCGAAATTAAAAAGCTATATCCGAATGCTTCAAAAATCGTATCTTGTGTAAAAGAATCTAAATTAGGAACTGTTTCAATTTCTAAAGATACAGACCCCCATACGCTGGAAGCTATTGATTTGGCCATTATAAAAGGCGAATTGGCAGTTGCCGAAAATGGTGCGGTTTGGATTTCTGAAAATGATTTCACCATTCGTGCATTACCATTTATTACTAACGATTTAATTTTGGTAGTATCAAAAAATGATATTTATTTGCATATGCACCATGTTTACGAAGTCATTTCTAAACGAGACAGAACTTTTGGCGTATTCATTTCAGGACCATCTAAAACAGCCGATATCGAGCAGTGCTTGGTTGTAGGTGCTCACGGAGCCATGAGTTTAACCGTTTTAATTGTTTAGATTCCATATTTTTTTTCAAAAACTGCAATTATTTAAAAACTAAAATTATAAAATTATGTCAATTACGTACGAATCGCGTTATGCATCAAGCCCACAAGGCGTTAAAAATTATGATACAGCGCAATTAAGAAATGAATTTTTAATTGAAAATCTTTTTGAATTAGATAAAATAAACTTAGTGTATTCGCATTACGATCGTTTTATTTCTGGAGGTGTTTTACCGGTAAACAAGCCCCTTTCATTAGAGACTATTGATCCGCTTAAAGCACCATACTTTTTAGAAAGACGTGAATTAGGAATTATAAATATTGGTGACACTGGAACAGTTACGGTTGATGGAACAGCGTATGTTTTGGGTCACAAAGAGGCATTATACGTTGGACAAGGAAACAAAGAAGTTGTTTTTTCAAGTAAAACGGCTAGTACTCCTGCGATGTTTTATATTAATTCTACACCTGCGCACAAAGCATATCCAACTAAAAAAATAGGTACAGATGATGTTGAGGTTATCGAACTGGGAACTCCCGAAACAGCTAATGCTAGAACACTTAGGAAATATATAGTAAACAGTGTTGTTGAGGTTTGTCAATTACAAATGGGTATGACGTCTATAAAACCAGGAAGTAGTTGGAATACGATGCCTGCGCATGTTCATGACCGAAGAATGGAAGTGTATTTTTATTTTGAAATTCCTGAAGGGCAATCAGTTTGTCATTTTATGGGAGAGCCACAAGAAACAAGACATATCTGGATGCAAAATAACCAAGCGGTAATTTCTCCACCATGGTCTATACATTCTGGTTCTGGTACTAGTAATTACTCATTCATTTGGGGAATGGCAGGAGAGAATTTGGATTACGGAGACATGGATATTTGTAAAATTCCGGAATTGAGATAAGAATCTCAAATATCAATACATAATAAGTAAGAGGCTGTTTAAAAAGTCTAGTTCTATGTCATATTGCTTGTCGAAATTTTTTAACATACAGTTAATGATTATCGGTTTTGACAAGCTCAACCCGACAAATTAAATTTAAAGGACTTTTTAGACAGCCTCTTTTTTATGGCTTTAATATTTTACAGAGGGCGATCGCATGAGTTTTATTTTTTGTAACGAATTTGCTTCGCCTGTTCGCTGTCGCTCGGGTCACTAATTTTGCACAAATTTTAGTGATTCTAAAAATTTTTACCGCAAATTCGCATATTACCTAAAATGTTAAAATTTGCGAATCTGCGGTAAAATTTCCCCGCTGGACTATAGCGTATCGCTACTGCTAAGCTGCGCTTAGTAGCGTTAAGAGGAGTGGATAAAATTCATTTTGGTAAAAACGAATAAAGTCTCCAAAAATCCATTAGCTTTTTTGCAAATTGATGACTTCTCCCGAACTTTTTTATGTGAGCCTTTTTTTGGTTCAGATGTAGTAGAATTAAAATATTTTGATTTATAGATTAGTATTTTAAAGAGTTTTTAAGTATTTTAACAATCAATTTCCAACAAAAAGCACTAATTAGTGTTTTTTTGTTGTTGTTAAAACCAACTATAACCATCAATTTATGAGATTAAAAACTGTTCAATGTAATCGATTACTAATAAATATTATAACAGCTGTCTTTATTCTGTTTAATATAATTATGAATGCACAAACCTTGGCTTTCCCGGAAGCGACAGGTTTTGGTAGATACACCACGGGGGCTAGGGGACATGCCAGTCCTCAAATATATTTGGTAACCAATTTAAACGATAGTGGTCCAGGATCATTTCGTGACGCCGTGAGTCAAGAAGGTCGGTTTGTAATTTTTAAGGTTGGGGGTATTATTAATTTGCAGACTCAAATTGTAGTAGCGAAAAACACAACCATTGCCGGACAAACAGCCACAGGAGAAGGTATTGTATTGGCTGGTCCAAGGGTAACATTTACAGGCGCAAGCAACACGATAGCTCGTTATTTACGTATTCGTTATGTTGGCGGTGCTAAAAATCAAGATGCTTCGGGGTTGTCAAATGGTGCTAATATGATTTTTGATCATATGACTTTCACTTGGGGAACAGATGAGGTCTTTTCTATTAATTGGGACGGAAAAGGGATAAGTCCAGATAATATAACGGTACAAAATTCTATTATAGGTCAAGGTTTACATCGTCATAATCACTCAGCAGGAGGCTTGATGCAGCCATCCGATGGAAAAATTAGTTTAATAGGAAATTTATATATCAGTAACAAAACCCGAAATCCTAAAGTAAAAGGCATTAACGAGTTCGTAAATAATGTCGTTTACAATTGGGGTAACTATGGCAATACCTACGGACATACAGAATCTGGAGATGCCTATATTATGGGTGGAGATTCTGCAGGAATTTCCGAAGTTAACATCATTAACAATTACTTTATAGGAGGTCCACATACAAGTAATTCAGTAGCTACACCTTTTAATAGAGGGAATTCAAATTTCTATTTATATGGTTCGGGAAATTATTTTGATAATAATAAGAACGGGGTATTAGATGGTGCTTTAGTATCTGAGGATTTAACAGGCTATCCTACTGGAGATGCTTCGAGCCTTCAACCAACACCCTATGACTATCCAGTAAAGAATGCCCCATTAACGGCTCAACAGGCTTTTGATAATATAGTGTTAAAAGTAGGAGCTTCTTATCCTAAACGTGATCAAGTAGATAGTCTAATGATAGCCGAGTTAACATCTAAAGGCACTGAAGCTTTTTATGTGTATCGTGAGTATGATTTGCCTTTTATAAACGGTGGCGTAGGGCATGTTTATGGGGCTCCATCCCCTTTGGATACAGATAACGATGGTATGCCAGATGCTTGGGAAGATGCTAATAGCTTAGATAAAAATAACGCAGCTGATGCTTTAACCGTAAGTGCATCAAATGCCCCTTACTTAAATATAGAAGTTTATATTAATGGACTGGTAAATACAACACCTCCAGATTTTATTATTCCACCTTCAAATGTTCATTTTACCAATGCCGCTTCAGTAGAAGTACCACCAAGTAGTTCATTAACCGTTAATTGGGATGATAATGCTGATAACGAAGATAATTATGTACTGGAGCGATCTACAGATGGCACAAATTTTACAGTCATAGCAACTTTAGCAGCTAACATAACTAGCCATGATGATACGGGTTTAATACCAAACACTCATTATTATTATCGTGTTAAAGCTACAAATGCAACCGATTCATCGGTTTATAGTACGGTTGCATCGTTAACAACACCAGCTCTTCCATCTGCACCAACTAAGACAACCACACCCACACCAAGTATGGGATTTAATTTTGTTGAGTTATCTGGTGGGAATTTAACACTAACATGGTCTGGTAGCTCCAATACAGAAAACTATGCCGTTTATTTTGGTGAAGATGCTTCCAATCTTACGAAACTATCTGATGTCGCTTATTCTGTATCGCCATCATACCAAGTCATGGGATTAAGTTCGGCAACCCATTACTATTGGCGGATTGATGCCTCAAATAACAAAGGAAGTGTAACAGGTGATGTATGGACTTTTAGAACCATAGCCGATATTCCTGAAGGTATCGTTGGGTACTGGCCGTTTAATGAAGCGCCTTTTGATGGAGGACAAATCACAGATCATACAAGCTTTACCAATCATGGTGTGTTAGATATCAATTACGATAATGCCAGTGTTAGGGTGGAAGGGAAAGCAAACAATGCCATAGACTTTTCAACGTCTCCAAACGATACGTACATAGTTAATATACCAAACCAAGACGAATTATATCTAAATAAAAGTTCATTTACAATTTCTTTTTGGATGAAGGCAGCGTCTAATTTATTGCCAATAGATGCAACAAGTTCCTATTTGTTGTGCAAAGGTTCTTTTACCAAAAATGCAACCACCGGCGCTACGGGAAAACGTTTTAATGTGGAATTCAAAAGCGGTGAATTGCGTTTTGCTATAGACGATGACGTTACAAAAAAAGAATTAAAAACAAGTGGCACCCCATTTTTTACAGGTAATTGGGAACATGTTGTTGTTATGCGAGACGTTGTTGCCCATAAATTAAGATTATACCTAAATGGTAATTTTGTAATAGATTTTGATGAAACCGGAGTAACAGGTATTGGAGAGGTAAGCGATTTAATACTTGGTAATATAGGAGAACTTGAGTTATTGGCAGGTACAGGTCCTGCACCTTATAAAGGGCAATTAGATGAACTTAAAATATTTAATTACCCTTTGAATGCCACAGAAGTATCCGATTTATATCAAAATGTTTTGTTGAGTAATGAAAAATTCAGTCAAAATAAAAATGATATTATTGTATACCCAAATCCTGTAAGTAACCAAATTAATATTTATATACCTTCATATAAACAATCTCGTTTAATTGCTACTTTAACTGATGTAACAGGGAAATTGATTCTTAAAGATAATATGGTGTCTAATGGAAATGGAAGGTTTACTTTGAATATGGCCAACAAAAAATTATCAGGAATTTACTTATTGAATGTTTCTGGAGAAAATATAAATAACAATTTAAAAATCGTAGCTAAATAAGCGAAGTGGTTTAAACTTTTTCGCTTCAATTGGAAAAAATTATTGATTGTCCGTTATTAATCATAATGAGCGGGTCTCCTCGAGCGCAGTCGAGAGGTTATTAACTTAACGACTTTAAAATTAGGTCTCGACTGCGCTCGACCAGACAACGATATTCACTAAATGATTGATTACGGATATACAAAAAAAAAAATTTAAACCACTTCAATATATGAAACTTATTTAATGAATAATTTACCGTTGCATTAATTTGTAGCGGTTTTTTATTTCAAAACACTTATTTTTGAATATTAAACCCAAATTATGCATTAGAAAATCTATTACGGCTCTAAACTACTGCAAAATCTAACATTTCACTTTGTTTTTTAATTTAACCGTAGTGTTGCTATGCTAAAATTAAGAAAACAATAGATTTTATTGTATTTTCGACCCTCATTACGAAGTTCTAATACATAGTTCGGCTTAAATTAATAAGTTTTGAGATTTGTATACTTTATAATTTCTATGACTGTGTTCTTTTGTCAGTCACAAACCAGTACTCGCTTTAAAAATGAAGTGGGTTTAATAAATCAAAAATATGATAGTATTTGGAATGCTTCACAAGAAACAATCGTTTTTACTGGTAGTTCAAGTATCAAAATGTGGAAAAACATTCAAGAACTTTTTCCGGAATATCAAATTATAAATTCAGGATTTGGTGAGTCCCAAACTATAGATTTATTAAATTATACAGATGATCTTATTTTGAAATATAAACCCAAAAAAATTTTCATTTATGAGGGGGATAATGATATTTCAGATAAAAAAAGATTAAAAGATATATTGAATTCATTTTCCATTATTATTTCAAAAATAAAAAAGGAAAACACAGAAGCACAAATTATATTAATATCCTCAAAACCCAGTATTGCAAGATGGCATTTGAAAAGAAAGTATATGAGATTCAATAAGAAATTAAAGGAAATGTGTGAGGATGACGATCATTTAGAATTTGTAAACGTTTGGGATATCATGCTGGAAAATAGAAAGGTAAATAAAGAGTTGTTTATCGATGATGGATTGCATATGAATGACGAGGGATATAAACTATGGTATTCTGTAATAAAAAATCATGTGCAATGATTTTTTTTTTCAACAGTGTAAAAGGAAAGCAAATGCATGTCAGATTTTAGATACAGATTGGACATTTAGCTATAAAATTCATTGAGTCTCTGCCTCGGTATCAATGGCATTAATTAAAACTCTTTAACAAAATCAACAAGATCTTGTGATGAATCGAGTCCTAATTTTTTTTTTAATCGGTTTCTGGTCACTCTCAAGCTTTCCTTTTTTACAATCATTGCTTTAGCGATATCGGTTGAAGTCATGCCTAGTTTTATAAATGCCAAATATTTCAGGTCTTTTTTTGATAAATAGGGGTATGTTATGGAGACTTTATTATAAAAATCAGGATGTATCTTTTTAAAATGTATCATGAAATCTTCCCAATTTTCATCTAAATTTAAGGTTTCCTGAATATAAGTCAAAATACTTCTCAAATCCTTTCTCATATGGGGTTCGAGTTCTAAAATTTTATGTTCTATTTTTTCAATAATAGCTTTTTTCTTTTCTAATAAAATAGAAGACACTAACAAATTTTGCTGAATGCTTTCTCTCTCCTTCTTTTCTGTTTCAGCAATTTTTCGATCTTGTATGTTTCTGGTGCAGCTCAAGACCAAGACTATTTCATTTTTATTGTTATATATAGGTTTGGTATAGCCTTCAAACCATTGGTATCCATTGTCTTTTGTCTTAAATAACAACTCCAGTTTTTCAGGATCGGAAGGAACACCCTTTTTTGAACCCGAAAGATTTTTGGCCAAAATGGAAAGATGATCTGGATGAATAAAATCATAAGGAACCCTGCCCTTCAGATTTTCAGAAGTATATCCCATAATCTTTTCAGTAGAAGGGCTTGCATACAAATAGCGCCAGTCTTTTGGATGGTGCAGGCAAATGACATCAATCGTGTTTTCTGCAATGAGTTTTAGTTTATTAATATTTTGTTTCTCCAACAATCTACCCAAACCTTCACTATCTAGGCTTTTATCGTTGTCAATTAGTCTTAAAAGATTATCGGTTTCTTCTCTTTGGTAAGATTCTCCAAATTTTTTACTCATCTATAGATATGTTATTTTTGGTCAATTTAAATTTTCCGATGCATTAACACAAATTAAAGTGGGTATTTTAAATACGCATTTTATACACAAAACGAAAATAACTAAAAAAGGTGCTAGTAAGAATCCGAATTACTTGAACTATTTGAAATAAAATAGCAATGTATCATCTGCTTTTTTTTAGGAAATAGAAAAAATCAGATGAGTTCTATACCTTATAACGAGCTCAAACATTAAAAAAAACAAGGATGCTAACGCTTTGTTAACGCTTTTAAAAAACTGTACTTGTTTGAAGCTTCATGGCTAACTATTTTCGCTCCATTAATGTAAGCAAAGTACTTTTTTTAGTGCTTTCAGTCCTAAATCTATATTAAATAAAAAACATGAAAAACCTTAAAGAACCATTGGCATTCATAGTCTATGCCTTATTACTAGTTGTGGGTTGTGGTAAAGATGACGAACCAACATTATCTCCTGTTCAATTTTCAATTGACCAAAGCACGGTTGATTTTGGAGAGTTAAAAACATCCATGCAAAGAAGCATTAAAGTAACCGTTACCAATACGGGAGAACAAACTTTAATTTTAAACTCTTTTACAATCTCTGGAACGAATGCTTCAGAATTTTTAATAAATGAAGCTGAAAAAACTATTGAAGCTGATAAAACACATGAATTTTGGGTTGGTTTTAGGCCAATAGAAGCGGGTGACAAAACGGCTATCCTTACAATAACCAGTAATATTGGCGAGCATAAAATAGACCTTTCAGGTAAAGCCATTTTAAATCCTAATGACATAGTGAGTATTCCAGATGCAAACTTTAAAGCAAGTTTATTGGCTCACGGAGATGGCATATTAGGAGACTATGTTAGTAAAATCGATATCAATGATGATGGGGAGATACAAGTAGGTGAAGCGCAAGCGTATGAAGGCGCTATTGCTTGTTATAATAAAAACATAACAGATTTAACTGGAATTGAAGTTTTTGTGAACATAGAGATGCTATCCGTTGGAAAGAACCAATTAACCAATTTAGATCTTTCGCAAAACATTGCTTTAAAGGTATTGCATTGTCAAGAGAATGCATTAACCAATTTAGATGTTACACAAAACATAGCTTTAAAAGAACTGTCTTGTAATGGAAACGCGTTAACCAATCTAGATATTTCGCAGAATATAGCTTTATGGAAACTTCATTGTTCAAGTAATCCGTTGTCGGTTTTAGATGTTTCTAAAAATACGGCTTTAAAAATAATATATGCGTCTAGTAATAAACTAACCAGTTTAGATGTTTCCCAAAATATTGTTTTGGAGCAATTACAATGTTCTAATAATCAGCTGACAGCTTTAGATCTTTCAAACAATACGTCTGTATATACGTTGAAGGCCCAAGGTAATAAGCTCTCTAGTTTGGATCTTTCCAAAAATGTAGCTTTAGTTCAATTGGTGTGTTATGGAAATCAGTTATCCAGTTTAAATATAGCAAATGGGAATAATCCATCTACGAGAGATTTGCATGTCAATAATAACCCAGATTTAACCTGCATAAAAATAGATTCAGGGTTTACGCCTCCTAGTGATGGTTCCTGGAAAAAAGACGATGCAGCAAATTATAACACTAGCTGTCTATAAAACTTTCCAATAAAACAAAATAAAAACAAATATTGAACTGGTTTTAACTTTTTTGATTGAAGCGAAAAGTTTAAACCGGTTTCATCCTACTATGAAAATAAAGTTACGAATATTAAAAACATAGTATACGCTCTTATGGCGTTGTTAGCAAACATTAATATATTAAATCTTAAACTCATGAAAAAAAATTACATTTTAATCTTAACTATTTTATTATTATTTGGTATTAGTACCGAAGCGCAGACTGCAACAGGTGTTGTTACGGGGGTAAGTAGTCCCACTGGACTTGCATTAAATGGAAATGACCTTTATGTTTCTGAATCTGAGGGTAATAAAATTTCAAAAATTGATATTACGGCAACAACGCCAACGGCAACCGATGTTGTTACGGGATTAAGTCGTCCTGATGGGCTTGCATTAAACGGAAATGACCTTTATATTGCTGAAAGTTGGGATAATAAAATTTCAAAAATTGATATTACGGCAACAACGCCTATGGCAACCGATGTTGTTACGGGATTAAGTAGTCCTTGTGGGCTTATATTAAACGGAAATGACCTCTATATTGCTGAAGCTTATGAAAATAAAATTTCAAAAATTGATATTACGGCAGCAACGCCAACGGTAACTGACGTTGTAACGGGATTAAGTCGTCCTTATGCGCTTATATTAAACGGAAATGACCTTTATATTGCTGAATATTTAGGCAATAAAATTTCAAAAATTGATATTACGGCAACATCGCCAACGGCAACCGATGTTGTTACAGGATTAGATGGTCCTAATGGGTTTGCATTAAACGGAAATGACCTTTATATTTCTGAATATTATGGTAATAAAATTTCAAAAATTGATATTACGGCAACATCGCCAACGGCAACCGACGTTGCTACGGGTCTATATCGTCCTTATGGACTTGCAATAAATGGAAATGACCTTTATATTTCTGTATATGGGGCTGATAAAATTTCAAAAATTAATTTACCTACACTTACAATTAATGATTTTAAGACTAACATTCCGTTTCGTTTATACCCAAATCCTTCAAATGATTTTTTACAGGTTTCTGGACTAAGAACTAAAGAAAATTATAAAATTATTAATATTCTTGGCGAAGAAGTTAAAAAAGGAACTATTTCTTATGAGGAAAAAATTGAAATTAAAAATTTAACCAAAGGGCTATATTTCTTGAATTTTGAAGATGGAAATACGCTTAAATTTATAAAAAAATGATTGTAAGATGTATAAAAATATCTAGCAAAATTAAGGTCTGATCTAATAGTTACGGTGTTTATACCTTGTGGTAATAAGGAAAAAGGCAATACAGCAAGTTATAGCAAAAACCGTTAATAAAATATCCATATAAAAAAAATAAAAATTATGAAAATCAAAAACATACTATGTGCTCTTGTAGCAATACTAATGCTCTCTTGTAGTAATGATAGCAAAGACGATGATTCGAAAAATATACCATCAGATGGTTTGGTAGCCTATTACACCTTAAATAACGAAGCTTTGGATAAAAGTATAAATAATAATGATGGAGAAATTATTGAAGCTAGTGGCTCAACCGACAGAAAGGAGAAAGAAAATGGCGCATTGGAGTTTAACGGGATCAATTCTAAGGTAGTACTCACAACTCAAATAGATGATGCACTTTCGACTGGCTTAACTTTTTCTGCATGGATCTATTATACTGGTGAAAGTACAGGAAGAATATTAAGCAATTATAATGGAGAGGGAGAAGCAGGAAACTGCAAAGAGAGAATTGGATTTAATTTTGGAATAACAGCCGATAAACAATTAAACATTCATTATGCGATTGATGGTGATGATTATGTTGGCAGAGCAACGGCTCTAAATACGATTAATACTAATGAGTGGATTCATGTATTAGGAACATGGGACGGAACTTTTACTTCAGGTGGATTTAAATTATACATTAATGGTGTACAACTGGATACTGAGAATCATGAAAGTGGAATTATTTCGTGTGATTACCTTCAATCATTAAGTCCCTTTTATATAGGAATGGGACATTGTGCTGCAGGAGAATGTGCACCCTTTGGAGGCAAGATAGATGATGTTAGAATTTATAATAAGGTGTTAAATTCAGATGATATAAAACTCTTGTCGGAGGAATAGTTAACTGCATCAATATTCAAACCATAAAAAACAATAGCTTCTCAAAAAGGAGCTATTGTTTTTTAGACTAAAGCGCAAAAATCCTTTGTTGGTTCGAGCGGCTTTGTTCTAGGAAAAAGGAGTTAATTGTTTATTCTTCATTAGAAGGTTTTCCAATAGTAGCCAAAATGCCTCCGTCCACATAGACAATATGACCATTTACAAAATCACTGGCCCTTGAGCTTAAAAAGATGGCTGCTCCTTGTAAATCTTCAGGATTTCCCCAGCGACCTGCAGGTGTTCTGCTAATTATAAACTCATTAAAAGGATGGCCATTTACTCGTATGGGTGCCGTTTGGCTAGTGGCAAAATAACCAGGTCCTATGCCATTGGTTTGAATGTTAAATTTAGCCCATTCGGTTGCCATGTTTTTAGTAAGCATTTTTGATCCCCCTTTGGCAGCTGCATAGGCACTAACCGAATCCCTGCCTAATTCACTCATCATGGAGCATATATTAATGATTTTTCCGCCACCGCGTTTAATCATGCCTTTTGCCACATTTTTAGAAACAATAAAAGGGCTAATTAAATCTACCTTAATAACAGCTTCAAAATCTACCACTTCCATGTCGATGATAGGAGTTCTTTTAATAATTCCAGCATTATTGACTAAAATATCAATAGGGCCAACTTCTGCTTCTATTTTTGCTATGTTTTCAATTACAGCGGTTTCATCCGTAACATTAAAAACATAACCATAGGCATCTATACCGACAGATTTGTATTCCGTTATGGCATTATTAATGGCCTCTTGCGATAAATCATTTACTACAATTTTTGCGCCAGCATGTCCAAGACCTTTAGCCATTGCCATTCCCAATCCATGTACGCCACCGGTAATAAGTGCTGTTTTACCTGTTAAATCAAATAAGTTTATAGACATTTGTTATCTTTTAATTATTGTTGAATTTTTTATAGAGACAATATTAAAAGTAAAGGAAGTAATTTGTTGTAAATTATAGGTCAATATCCATCATTTACCACCCATTTGTCTATAAACGCATCTTGACTTTTTCTATTTCATAAAACCTGCCTGCTGGCAGGCAGGAATGGCTAAAATTTACCCATATTTCGTTATTTTTTTATGCGTAGTGATGCTATACCTTGCAAAAAGTGCCTCATCTGTACACATTTTATCTTCGGGTAAAAATAAAAGGACAAGATGAGTTCTATATTAAAAAGAAGTATATGTTAAAAAAAGCTTAATATTTTTATATTTGCACAAGTAGTATGAAAATGACAAAAAAAATATTTTTTGAATTGTTGTTTCTATTATAGAAATGAGTTCAATATATAGTAATATGTTTAGGTTTTTCTTAAGCTATTTTTTTGATCAGCGACGATTTTGATCCCACATGTATATGTACCAGTATTTTTTTATGAGAACAGTAAATAGAAGATTTTTTTTTCTAATACTTCTATTGTTTTTGTTTACCGTTAAGGCGTACCCTCAATACCAAAATCTCAAATTTGAAAACCTTGATACAGCAGAAGGGCTCTCCAGTAGTACGAGCACTGAGATTTTTCAAGATAGTGAAGGTTTTATGTGGTTTGGAACTATTGATGGTTTAAATAGGTATGATGGTTATAGTTTTGAAATCTACAGACCAATTTTAAATGATTCTACTTCAATAAGTAACAATCGAATAAGTGCTATTGTTGAAGACTCTAATGGGTTTTTATGGATAGGTACTAGTAATGGACTTAATTTTTTTGATAAAAAACAAGAGAAGTTTAGTAGGCTTTCATTGCATAATAAATCAACAAATTTTGTTGACCAAGGAGAAATTATAAACGATTTATTGTTTGATGAAGTTAATGAAATATTATGGGTAGCAACAAAGAATGGTGTTGTAAAGCTAAATTTAAAAAATAAACCAACACCTTATAGCGATGTTATTAATTTCTCTCATTACATTAATATTAATAACAATCTTCAGACCATAGACAATAATGATGTAACAGCAATCATTCAAGATAAGGAAGGTGAGATTTGGGCCGTTACTGAAGGAAATTATTTAAATAAGTATCATTCTAAAAAAGACCTATTTACTAGGGTACTTATAGATATACCAAACTCCTACGAATTAAACCATATCCCCAAAAGTGTTTTGGTTGATAATGATGGCGATTTTTGGATTGGCAACAATTTATCCATGTTGGTTTTTTGGGATAGAGATAAGAATGCGTTTATTCAACTGGCTCCAGTGAAAATAAACATTCCAATTTTTCATATCTATCAAGACAAAAAAGGTGTTATTTGGATTGCTACCGATGGTAATGGCATCTATCTATATGATAAGAAAAAAGGATTGCTACAGCATATATCCCATAGTCCCTTAAACAGTTTTTCGCTTCCCAATAACCAACCTTCCAAAATAATGGAAGATAAGGATGGTATTTTTTGGATTGCGACCTATAATAAAGGCGTAAGTAAATTAGTGTTGTCTAAATCGGCTTTCGGACATTATTTTTATGAATCAGACAATCCCAAAGGTTTAAGCGCAAAAATAGCTCAGGCCGTACTTCAAGATAATAAAGGACGCATTTGGATTGGGACAGATGGAGGGGGATTGAACCTATTTGATGAAAAGACAAATTCATTTCAACATTTTAAGGCAAATGCGAATAATAAAACCGGAATAAGTTCTAATAAAATAGTAAACCTAGTAGAAAGTTTTGATGGAACTATTTGGGTATGTACCTGGGATGGAGGGCTAAATAAATTTAACCCTACTACTGAAATAGCAGAACAATTTAAATATGAATCCAACAATCCATACACCATTGGTCAAAATACGGTATGGTGTGCTGTAGAGGATTCTAAAAAAAGATTATGGTTAGGGACACAATCTGAAGGATTAAATTTATTTGATTATAAAACAAAAAGGTTTTATAAGTACAAAAGCATTCAAGGAGCAAAAAACAACTTAATAAGCAACCTGGTTTTTTCCATATTTATAGATTCCAAAAACCGCCTTTTAATAGGCACATCATTAGGATTGTCTGTGGTAGAGTTAGATGAAATATCAGATTATATACCTAGTAAAATAGATTTTATTGAGTTAAAAGAAAAACCAATTCAAGGTACAAGGGTCAATTATATTACCGAGGATCATTTGGGTAATATATGGATAGGAACAGATATTGCATTGCACCATTTAAATAGTAATCTTAAGCTTATCAAATCCTATTCAACCGCAGATGGCCTTCCAAATAATCTCATTTTAGGAATTGCAGAAAGTAACCAGAATAACTTATGGATTACCACAAAAGGAGGACTTTCTAAATTTAATATTGCTGAAGATAAATTCTATAATTACAATATACAAGATGGTGTTCAGGGCATGGAGTTTCAAAGTAAATCCATTGAAAAACTAAAAGATGGTAGAATACTTGCTGGAGGAATAAATGGGTTTAACCTATTTGATCCAAACAAAATTGTTGAAAAACCGGACAACCTTAAACCCATTATAACGAGGTTCAAATTATTTAATGAAATAATAAAGCCGGGGCAAAAGCTTGATAATAGAGTCGTTATAAATGAATCCATTGCAAATACCAATGCGCTTGAGTTAGAATACGATGAAGGCTATTTGTCTTTTGAATTTGTAGCTTTTCATTATGAAAACCAAAAGCGTGTTAAATACATGTATCGAATGAAAGGTATTCATGATGATTTTATCAGTGCAGGCGATAATAGATTGGCAAATTATTCAAGTATTCCACCTGGTGAATATGAATTTCAAGTAAAGGCATCCACAGATGGCCAATGGGCTAATGCAGAAAGCTCTAATATTAAAATTCGTGTGTTGCCTCCACCATGGAAAACATGGTGGGCATATTTGCTTTATCTATTGTTCTTTGCAATTCTTCTTTGGTTTGGAATGCATTATTATACTAAAATGATCAAGGAAGAGAAAGAACATGAATTGGATCAAATGAAGCTACAGTTCTTTATTAATGTATCCCATGAACTACGCACCCCACTGACTCTTATTTTAAACCCTGTAGATAAAATTTTATCGTCATTTAATAATCCCGAAATTGTTAAATCGTCTGCTTATACACTTCAAAGGAGTGCAAGAAGGTTATACTATTTAGTTAATCAATTATTGGATTTCAGAAAACTGGATTTGGGTAAAGTCCCTCTTAAATTGGTTCATGGAGATATAGTTAAGTTTAGTGAGGATGTGTATAAACTGTTTATAGGTTTGGCAAAAACAAAAGGCATAAAGTATAAGTTTAAAAGTTCCTTTGAAGAATTACCAATGAATTTTGATCCTGATAAAGTTGAAAAAATAATAACCAATTTAATTTCTAATGCTTTAAAATATACTAATGAAGGAGGTTCGGTTAAGCTTTCAATTTCCAAACCAAACGAAACGAACAATCATTTATTTTCAAAAATTTTAAATAAAAAAACATCTGAAGAATTTGTTCAGATAGAAATTAAAGATACGGGTATTGGCTTTAAAAAAGAACAACTCAAAGATGTTTTTGGAAGATTTGTGAATGCAGGGAACACCAAAACAGGTATGGGAATTGGTTTGAATATTACCCAAGGGCTTGTAAAAATACATGGCGGCGACATTTTTGTGGAAAGCAAGCATGAAGAGGGCACTGTTTTTACTGTTTTACTTCCATTGGATCTTAAAAATGAACATAGTGAATCAATAGATGGGGCAAATAAATACCTTAATGAATTTGATTTAACCAGTGTGCAGTCTGCCGAATATGAAATTGAGGCTTATTCCGAAAGCATTGATGAACGAATTCAAAACACAGATTCTAATTCCGATGGAAAGAAAAAACAAGTCCTATTAGTTGTAGAAGATAATAAGGAATTAAGAAAACATTTGGTTTACGAGTTTAGCAATTCATTTAAAATAATTGAAGCAGTAAATGGTGCTGATGGCTTGGAGAAGATAAAAAAATACCATCCCGATTTGGTAATAAGCGACGTTATGATGCCAAAAATGGATGGATTTGAACTATGCCGTTTGGTTAAAACTGAAATTGAAATTTGCCATATTCCCATTATTTTATTAACAGCAAGAAGTCTGGAGGAAGATCGGATAGAGGGCTATAATACAGGAGCCGATGAATATTTACCAAAACCGTTTAATATAAACATTTTAAGAGCCAGGGTTAAAAATTTATTAGAAGCCAAAAAAAGATTAAGAGATAGGTTCGCTTCCATTGGAGGCGTTGTTCCATCTAGCGAAATAACTTCCAATAGCTTAGATGAGGCCTTTTTGGACAAAGCTACCAAAGCCATTATGGATAATATATCTAATCCAGATTATAAATTAGACGATTTGTTAAATGAAATTGGTACAGGTAGGTCTCAATTTTACAGAAAGATAAATTCTATAACAGGACAAAACCCCAGCAATTTTATTAGAACAATTCGTTTAAAATATGCTTCAGAATTATTGCTTAAAAATGAATTTTCAATAAAAGAAATTACCCATATGGCTGGCTTTAACTCAACAGCATATTTTAGTAAAACTTTCCGGGAATTATTTGACTTAACACCAACAGAATATTTAGAGAAAAAACTTAAAGATTCGTTATAAGTAGCATTTAATTGTTATCTAACCGCGGTTTTGGGTTGAAATGGGCTATAAGTTATCAATATTAAATTATAATTTATAAGCTTTTGCTGTGCAATTTTTTAAAATTGCTAACGAACTTAGATTTTAGTTTTGAACTCATCTTAACTTTTTATTTTAGCCATTCCTGCCTGCCTGCCGGCAGGCAGGTTTCAGGAAATAGAAAAAGTCAAGATGTGTTCTTTATAAAAAGAAAGGCAGTATGCCATAGGTCAAGTCCGTATTGTTAAGAATTATAAATAGCTTATATTTTATATGGTTCCAATCGTTTGGTGAGGTGCAATACATTTAAACGAAAAATAAAATGGCTTTTACAATGATTACACGATTTAAAAAGGTGTTTTTCTGGTGCCATATACCTAAAAGGTAAAGAATTAAAAAAAAACAGTTCATAAGGATTTGAGAGGCGAATCCATCTAATGAAATTGAGTAGTATTGATTAGTAGTTTTTTTGAGTTAGTTAGTTTACAACGGTTGCCAGATTAATTTGGTGACCGTTGTTTTAAAAGCGAGAATAATTTAGAGTAGATGAAGAACTTTTCTGTTGTCATTATTATATTATTTACAAGCATAGGGTTGAAAATGTATGCTCAAGATTTCCCCATCCCACAATCTATGGGAGCAGGTCATCCTAGAATTTTAACCCGCTCAGAAACTAAAAAAAAACTGGAATCCCTTGTTAAAAAAGAGGAATGGGCAAAAGCAATAGTAGAAAAGACGAAAGCAAAGCTACAGCCCATACTTGAAAATTGTAGAGATAACCCAGATTGGTTGCGTTCTCGGTTACAAATGTATTGGAATGCCAAATCTACCCAAGTGTATATCAATGGAGGGAAGTACAGTCATGCAGAAGGAGAAGCACCTGTACCTACGGTTAAATTCATTGGAGGACGTGGAACGCCATCTGAGTATAAAAGACCAAAGTTAGAAGATGTTAAACCTTTTATGGATGATCCAAAAGGTTTATACTTACAAAATAAAACAACCGGTGTATGGGAGTGGGCTGCCATTCCTGCAACTAGTGGAATTACTGCATCTATCAACCGTGAAATTTTAAGTATTGCTAGAGATGCCGCTTTTTTATATTGGTATCAAGAAGATAAAAAATATGCAGATTTAGCCTATAGTATATTGGATACTTATTTAAAAGGCGTGTACTATTTAAATGAGCCTATCGATTTAAGCCATGGTCATCATCAAACTTTAGTAAGTTATACTCAGTTTGAGGTGATTCAAGAACACGTGTTGAACGAAGTGACACAGTGTTACGATTTTTTACATAATTACATCAATAATAACCATCCTGACAATTTAAAAATTTATGATGCAACCTTGCAAAAATGGGCAGATTTAATTATTAAAAATGGCGTGAGTTTTAATAACTGGAACCTATTGCAGGCTGCTCATATATCAAATATTGCCTTGGTATTGGAAAATAACGACCATTATAAAAATGGCAAGGGAGGCCCTTATTATTTAGACCAAATTATGAACCATACCTCGACGCGCCAATGGTCCATGAAAAAGCTAATGGATTACGGTTATGATAATCAAACAGGTATTTGGAATGAAAGCCCTGGGTATTCTATGAATGTACTAAACGATTTTATCCATTTTGCTGAATTTTATGATCGTAATTTTAATATCGATTTGATTAAAGAAATGCCTGTTTTAAGACAAGCGGTAATAGCGGCCCCAGAATATTTATATCCCAATAAATTCAAAGTAGCTTTTGGTGACGGACATTATAGTCACTTAAGGGTTGAGCCCATTAAATATTTAATAGAGAATGCTCAAAAATATAATAAGCCAGAAGATGAGACTTACTTTACTAAGATGCTTAAAACTATTCATGAAGGGCATGAGTTTAATGGTGAATTTGTAGGTGAAAATATAGCTGACTTATTTTCGCATGAAGCATTGCATGTTAATAAAGATATCAAAACAGGAAAATTATCCGATTTTACATCGCCTTTATTTTATGCGCCTAATACCAGTTGGTTGGTGCAACGACAAGGGGACAGCGAAGAAGATGCATTAATGATTAGTCAAATAGGTTCTTTTGGAAACCATATGCATTCTAATGGCATTGCTATGGAATTGTATGGTAAAGGATTGCCACTAGCCCCAGAAATGGGAAATGGATCCGGTTATTTCTCGATAGACTATGCAGAATATTATACGCAGTTTCCTGCCCACAATACAGTGATTGTAAATGGAAAGTCCAAATACCCTGAAATGAAGAGCAACCACGCTTTTCAGGTTTTAGGAATGTATCCAAAAAGTCAACGTAAAAAAGGGAATATAAAAGGGTATACGTTTTCAGATGTAGAATTTCTAGAACCGGAAACCCAAAGCCAGCAACGTAGGGTTATGGGGATTATTAAAAATAATACAGGAGGCTATTATGTAGATATTTTTCGCTCCAAACAAAATAATGGTAATGATGTAAAGCACGAATATTTTTATCATAATCTAGGTCAGAAACTTGATTTAACAACTCCAAACGGCGACGGATTAAAACTTCAGCCTACCAGTAAATTAGCTTTTGGAGATGGTGATTTAATGGCGTATGATTATATGTGGGATAAAAAATCCATCAAAACGAATGAAGACTTTAAAGGACAATTTTCTTTAAGGATGGAAGATCGTACCGTAAACATGAATCTGTGGTTCAAAGGAGAGGAAAACCGCGAAGTATTCTCTGTAATGTCACCAAAATCTACCGCATTTCGTCATGGGCCACTTCCAGAAGCATTAAATAATAACCCAATTCCTACTTTGGTGGTTAAGCAAAATGGTGAGGCGTGGTCACATCCTTTTGTGGCAATTTACGAACCTAGCGAGCATGGAAATACAAGGATTAATTCAGTCGATTACTTTGGAACCGGAGAAAACGTTGGAATTTATATTGTAGAAAAATCAGGAAAAGAAAACTTTGTTTTTTCCAATACAAGCAACAACAATAAATTAACTAAAAAAGACCTGTTGGTAAAAGGAACTTACGGAGTGATTAGCAAACAAAACGATGATTTTACCTTGTTTTTAGGAAAAGGAAAATCAATTTCTAATGCGGCCTATATACTTGAAGTGATAGGTGAACCAGCTTCAGCATCCTTAAAAAAGGAAAACAATCAATGGTTTATTTCTACTGAAGCCCCTACAGATTTAATAATAAAGGCTGAACATAAAATTAAAAGATCAGTGATAATTGATACTGCTGGAAAAGAATATATAGGGAGATATGACAGAAAAACTAAAACAATCATGTTCCGCCTTCCTGAACTTGCTTTTCAAGCTATTAAAATGGAGCTAAACTAATGGAGTTTCTTGCTAAAATAAAAAAGCATTTAGTTATGGTTACGTACCATATTTTTGCTAGCAGCAACAAGCATCATAACAATACAAAAAAACAACGAACAAGTATTCAATAAGAATCGTTATGATTTTGGTATTATAAATAAAAATAATTATTAGATTACTAAAAATTTATATAAAGAAAAAAAAATCATTTAACAATAAATCACTTCTAAAATAATAATAGATAAAAAAAGAATTATGAATAAATATAAGGCGTTGCTTTTCTTTGGGTTATTGGGTCTTTCTATTGGCGTAAAGGCACAGGAAACAGGAAATGAGTGGAAAGATGAAAAGGTTTTTAGAGTTAATAAAGAGCATGCGCATGCATGGTTCATTCCTTATCAAGATATAGAAACAGCAAAGAAAGCAGATCCATCCAAATCTAATTATTATCAATCATTAAATGGCACCTGGAAATTTAAATGGGTAGAAAATCCTGAATCTGTGGTAAAAGGTTTTGAGAGTACAGAATTTAATGATAAAAAATGGGACCATATCCCTGTGCCATCCAATTGGCAAATGCACGGGTACGATTATCCTATTTATACCAATGTTCAATATCCATTTAAAAATTGGGGAATAAAGGAAAACAAAGGAATGGTTCCTGAGGGTTATAATCCAACAGGGCTTTACAGACGAACTTTTGAAGTTTCATCAGAATGGGAAGACAAACAGGTTTTTGTTCATTTTGGAGCTGTAAAATCCGCGTTTTACTTGTACGTAAACGGTCATTATGTGGGGTATAGTCAAGATAGTAAAACACCAGCAGAATTTAATATCACACCTTATCTTCAAAAAGGAAAAAACCTAATGGCCCTGAAAGTGATCCGTTGGAGTGACGGTTCCTATCTTGAAGATCAGGATTTCTGGAGACTTTCAGGAATAGAAAGAGATGTTTATTTAGTGGCAACACCCTTAAATAGAATTGTTGATTTTACTGTGAAATCATCCTTGGACACCAATTATAAAAATGGCGAATTTGGGTTAACTGTTGATTTGACAGGAAAAAATGATAATGCCAATTTATCCATTACAACCAGAATAGTAGGTGCAGATAAGGTAATTTATGAAGAGAATAAGAAGGTAAATACTGGCAGAGTAGTGTTTAATTCCTTAATAGAAAATGTACAAAAGTGGTCAGCAGAGTTTCCTAATTTGTACCAATTGGAAATAGAACTGAAGTCAGGTAATAACGTGTTGCAGGCCATTCAGCAAGAGATTGGTTTTAGAACCGTCGAGATAAAAGATGGTTTGTTAAAAGTAAATGGGGTGCCTGTTACGTTAAGAGGCGTAAACCTGCACGAGCACCACGAAACAACAGGTCACGTCATTGACCATGCAACAAGAATGAAGGATCTGGAGCTTATGAAGCAAAATAATATTAACGCTATTAGAACGTGCCATTATCCGCAAGATCCGGAGTTTTATCAGTTGTGCAATACCTTTGGTTTTTATATTGTAAATGAAGCAAATATTGAATCTCATGGCATTGGTTACGATTTAGACAAAACACTAGGTAATAAGCCTAATTGGATGGCTGCTCATTTAGATCGTACACAAAACATGGTTGAAAGAGATAAAAACCAACCTTCTGTAATTATTTGGTCTTTAGGGAATGAAGCTGGGAATGGAACTAATTTTTATGAAACCTATAATTGGATTAAAGAAAATGATCCGAGTAGACCTGTACAGTATGAAAGAGCAGGAGAAGAGTTTAATACCGATATTGTGGCCTATATGTACATCACTATGGGAAGTATGGAGCAATATGCGAGAACAAAATCAGATAGACCCTTAATTCCTTGCGAATATGCGCATGCCATGGGCAATAGTCTAGGGAATTTTCAGGATTACTGGGATTTAATATATAAATATAAACAACTGCAAGGTGGTTTTGTTTGGGACTGGGTCGATCAGGGATTAAAAACAAAAGACGAAAATGGTCATGAATTTTGGGCCTATGGTGGTGATTTCGGCCCTAAAGATGTGCCTAGTGATAACAATTTTTGTATGAATGGATTAGTGAATGCCGATCGTACCCCACATCCTGATTTGTTTGAATTGAAGAAAGTGTATCAACCTGTATATTTCCGAGAGGTAGATTTAAACAACGGACAAATACAGTTATTGAATCATTATTCATTTGATGATTTGAGCAACTTAAAACTGGAGTGGGTCATCGAAGCAAATGGAGTCATTTATAAGAAAGGAACTGTTGATGATATAAATGTAGATCCATTAAGCTCTAAGGTTATAAAATTGGATATACCTACAATTGCTCCAGAAGTAAACGTAGCGTATTTTTTGAACGTGTATTTAAAATCGAAAAAAGAAGCTGACTTAGTGCCATCGGGGTCCACAGTGGCTTACGAACAGTTTAAAATGCCAATATCACTAACACAACCAAGAATAAACATGGCAAAAGGAAAACTGGAATTGGTAGATGCTAAAGACGAATTGAAAGTCAAAGCAGCGAATTTTGAGGTCAGTTTTAACAAGCAAACAGGATGGATCACCTCGATTCATCAACAAGGAAAGGAAGTATTGGAAATGCCTTTACAACCAAACTTTTGGAGAGCGCCGATAGATAACGATTTTGGTAATGGTATGCAAAACCGATGTAAAGTTTGGAAAGATATTGTAAAAAGTTTCGAAGTTGTAAATTTTGATGTAAGGCAAGTCATTCCAGGATTGGTAGAAGTTGATGTGGAATTTGTAGTAAAGGATTTAAAAGGAAGAAAAACAACACTTGAGTACAAAATTTATGGCGATGGAAATATTGAGGTAAAAAGCCAATTTGATTTCAATGATAAAAATTTATCTGAAATACCTAAAATAGGTTTTAGGACACGCATACATAAAGATTACGAAAATTTAGAATATTTTGGTCGAGGTCCCCATGAAAATTATATAGATCGAAATACGGCGTCTTTAATTGGAGTGTATTCAGGGCGCGCTGAAAATCAGTATTTTCCCTATTCACGCCCACAGGAGAATGGGAATAAAACAGATATTAGATGGGTGAAATTGAGTAACTTAAAAGGACAGTCCATAACGGTTTCATCCCCAGAACCTTTCGAAACAAGTGCCATGCCCTATACCCAAGAAAGTTTTGATGATGGCGATAAAAAGGACCAAAGACACCCCACAGATATAAAAAAACAACCTTTTATAGAATGGCAAATAAACAAAATCCAAATGGGCGTTGGTGGTGATACCAGTTGGGGAGCAAAGCCACATCCAGAATATTTGATTCAACCAGCGATTTACAATTTTAGTTTTAACATACATATTAATTAGAGATGCTGGTATATAGAAAAATAAAAACTCGTATTAACAGTACCTTTTGACAATGAAGTTTAAACCACTTCAATAATAAATACAAACAGATGAAACTATTATTCTATTAGTTAAGGGTGGGCAATATCATATATTTGTAGGTAGATGGGAGAAGATGACACAAAAGACCATATAGAAATATCATTTTTATTCCAAAAAGCAATATACAATGACGTTTAGTTTGTCAGACTGAGCTTGTCGAAGTCCTAATTTTAAAAAACGTCATTGGAGTGGTTCAATTCACATGTTGTACATGTGGTTTCTGATAGTTCTGTAGGGATTAAGGTAATTATGATAAACCCTTATGTTTTTTTGATAATGGGTTTTATATTGAGGTAGCTAATTTCTGTTCCAAAATTTTAAATAAAAATAATTAATGAAAACAAGACTAATGAAAACAAGACTAATCAAAATTGAAAAAACACTATTTTTTTGTGTTATACTTTTTTTAGCAACAGTATTAAGTTGCAAAAATAAAGTTGATAGCACCAAAAGAGTAGAACTAACAGATGCTGAAATAAACAATCCACTAATTAAAGGTTTTTTTGCAGATCCCTCAATTGTTAAACATGAAGGTAAGTATTATGTTTATGCGACTATAGATCCCTGGGGAGGTGAGGAATTGGCGGTTTTTGAATCTTCTGATTTTATTAATTGGGAACAAAAGCATATTAATTGGCCAACTAAAGAAGCCTGTACAAGTCCAACATCAAAAGACAACATGGTTTGGGCTCCATGTGTTATTAAGGGTAAAGACGGAAAATTTTATATGTATGTTTCTGTAGGCAGCGAAGTTTGGGCTGGTGTCAGTGAAAAACCATTAGGGCCTTGGAAAAATGCAAAGGAAGACAATACACCTTTTATTAAAGGTAATATGTTTCCAGAATACCACATGATAGATGCGGAAGCGTTTATAGATGACGATGGTAAAGCATACCTCTATTGGGGATCTGGTCTAAACTGGGTTAACGGGCATTGTTTTGTAGTTGAATTAAATGAAGATATGGTTTCTTATGATGCATCCAAAATTAAAGATGTTACACCGCCTAACTTCTTTGAAGCACCATTTATGCTAAAAAAGAACAACAAGTATTATTTAATGTATTCAGAAGGAAAGTGTACCAATAGTACCTATAAAGTTAGGTATTCGGTAGGAGATACGCCCTACGGCCCTTGGAAAGAAGGAAAAAACAGTCCTATATTATCAACAAGTAAAGACTCTACGACCTTAGGACCAGGGCACCACACCGTTTTTAAAGAAAACAATCAAGACTATATTTTATACCATAGAATTAAAGATAATAAAGATGCCATTTTGCGTGAATTGGCTATTGATAGTTTAAATTTTGATTCGAATGAGGCTATATTAAAAGTAAAACCACAGGGTGGTGTAAGTGATTTTTTGAATAACTGATATTACGGCAAAATAAAGCAGTAAGGCTTTATATCAATTCGTGGAGCATTCAGGTTTCATAGGGAATATTAAAGGCAGAAAAAATTCATTAACCTGACTGAGTGAAATAGTAATCTAATAGGCATAAGTGAAGGAGTGACTATTAACTTAAAAAAAAACAGAAAACTAATTATAAACTCGTCTTGACTTTTTTGATTGAAGCGAATTTGATTGAAGAGAAAAAGTCAAGATGAGTTCTATATATAGTATGGATTCAAATGAAAAATTATTTTATTAAACATATGCTTAATGTTACATTCGTGCTATGCTCTTTTTTACTTGTCGCACAAGACAAAAAGGAAGCAAAAACAAGTGAGCATACAACTAATCCTATGTTTCTTAACCCAATTCTTGGCGGTGATTTTCCAGACCCGACAATAATGCGAGATGGAAATGATTATTACATGACACATTCTTCAATGTATTATGTGCCGGGTTTGTTGGTTTTCCATTCCACCGACTTGGTCAATTGGGAACCAATAAGCAATGCTTTGAATACCTATATAGCTTCTGTTTGGGCTCCCGATATATGTAAATACAAAGACAAGTATTATATTTATTTTACAGTAGACGGTAAAGGGAATTTTGTTGTTTATGCAAGCACTCCTTATGGCCCATGGAGTGAACCGGTTGATTTAAAGCTGGATGGAATAGATCCCGGCCATGTAGTAGATGATAAAGGACAGCGATGGGTTTTCATGAATTGGGGATACCGGGCAAAACTTTCAGATGATGGGCTTTCTGTTGTTCCGGGGACTCTAGAAAAAGTTTATGATGGTTGGGAATACCCAATTGAATGGGAAACAGATGGCTTTAATTTGGAGGGATCAAAACTTAAAAAA
Source organism: Mariniflexile sp. TRM1-10 (assembly GCF_003425985.1). NCBI lineage: Bacteria > Pseudomonadati > Bacteroidota > Flavobacteriia > Flavobacteriales > Flavobacteriaceae > Mariniflexile > Mariniflexile rhizosphaerae. The sequence goes on along the minus strand of NZ_CP022985.1, from coordinate 4,481,117 downwards.
ATAGGTGATTATTATTATCTATTGGCTGCTCAAGGCGGTACTGCTGGACCACCAACCTGCCATATGATTGTTGTTGCTCGTTCAAAGTCAATAGATGGTCCTTGGGAAAATTCACCAACTAATCCATTAGTTCGTACATGGCAAAATTCAGAAAAGTGGTGGGCAAAAGGTCACGGTTCACTAATAGATACTCCCGATGGTAAGTGGTGGGTAGTTTATCACGCTTATGAAAACGGTTTTCTTGGCATGGGGCGCCAGACTTTGATCGAACCCGTAGAAATAAATGAAAAAGGGTGGTTGGTAGCCCCTTCCGGCCCTGAGATTGAAGAACCAATGACAATGCCGATTAAATCTGAAAAATCAATAAACAGACTGGAACATTTAAATGAATTTAGGATTGGTTTTGACTGGAAGTTCTTCAAGAGTTACGATTCGGATAGAGTATTGTTTAAGGATAATATACTCACTCTGAAAGCGCAAGGTCTGTCTCCACAAGAATCTGCTCCAATATTGTTTGTTCCAGGGGTACATAATTATGAAATAAGTGCTAAGATTGATATTGATTCTACCGCTGTTGGAGGCTTGGTTCTTTTCTATAACGAGGACTATTATGTAGGCACGGGCATCGATACAAAAAAAAGAATCCGATGGAGAAAAGGTGGTATTAAAGGGACATGGGGGCATAAAGGAGGAACTCAGGTTTGGTTGAAAATCCGAACCATAGATCATATTGTAACAGGATATTATAGTTATGATGGAATTAATTGGAAAAAAGAAATTTGGGGTATGGATATTTCAGGTTATCATCATAACACGTTGTATGACTTTATAAGTGTTTTACCTGGATTATTTGCATATGGAGAAGGAGAGGTGAGATTCAGTAATTTTGAGTTTAAAATATTAGAATAAAAATTTGCTGAACACAAATAATTTGGGATATGATTTAGTTAATTTATTCGATACGATAATCTAATTCAGATGTTATAGCAGCTTGATAGGAATTACTTTAAAAGTATTATGCTCCATATACTTGGTCTCAAAGGACAATAAAAATAAAGAGAGTTTAATAATAAAAATAAACAGATGAAACACCCATGAAAATCACATTCACACAAACGAGGATGATTAGTCAGGGTGTTTCATCTGACAATTAAAAAACAATAAATAAAAACAGATGAAATTAAGAATAGCATTGATAATGCTTTTGTTAACAGTAGGCAAAGCAATATCCCAAGAGTTAATTACCTACGAAATCCCAAGACAATATAAATACGCCATACATAATGACGATTTTACGGTATTGGCAAGAGTTCCTGGAGGCGACTGGAAAGATTTATATGAATATAGGGTAGAGGTAGATATGGACACAAAATCTAAAGCATCCATGGTGTATTTTGATTTTGAAGGCAAAGTAGAGATTATGGTCAAAAAGAATAATGGTAGTCTTGATCAAGTAAAAATTAGACCATTGGCCAAAAATATTGTTCCCGATGTAAAAGAAAATACAATGCTATTTTCTTTGGATAAACCAATGAAGCTTTCTTTGGAAGTAAACGGTGATAGGTTGCATAATCTACACATTTTTGCAAATGCTATTGACAGAAATAAACCAGATTTAAATGACCCTAACGTTATTTATTTTGGACCAGGGGCACACCAACCAGGAGACCTTCCAGGAGATGTTTTTAATATACCTTCAGGAAAAACGGTATATGTTGACGGCGGTGCTATTGTTAAAGCAAAATTTTTGGTAGATAAAGCCCATGATGTTAAAATTTTAGGAAGAGGTATTGTGCTTCAGCCAGAGCGCGGTGTGGAAATTCGCCATTCAAAAAATGTAACGGTGGATGGATTGATTTTTATCAACCCTAAACATTATACTATATATGGTGGCGAATCAACAGAATTGACCATTAGAAATATTAAATCATTCAGTAGTGAAGGTTGGAGTGATGGAATTGACCTCATGTCCTGTTCAAATGTAGAAATAGATGATGTTTTTATGAGAAATTCAGACGATTGCATTGCTATTTATGGACACCGATGGGATTTTTATGGTGACGCTCGTAACTACGACATTAAAAACTCGATTCTTTGGGCAGATATAGCACATCCTACAAACATTGGTATACATGGTGATGCTGAGCATGGTGGAAATATTATTGAGAACATTAAATTTTCAAATATAGATATTCTGGAACACGATGAAGATGACGTAGTTGCCGAAGGTTGTATGGCTATATGCGTAAGCGATAATAATACGGCAAGAAATATTAGTTATACAGATATTAGGATAGAAAGCATTCAAGAAGGGCGTATTTTTAATTTTGAGGTTTGTTTCAGTGAAAAATACAGTGCTGCTTCAGGACAAAAAATAGAGAATATCACTATAAAGAACATTACATACAATGGTCCTTATGTAAATCCATCCATTATAAAAGGTTACAATTCAGAACGTAACGTGGAAGGGATTACTATTGAAAATTTAAAAATTAATGGAAAATTGGTTACAAATCCAAAAGAAGGCAATATCAAGATTGGAGATTTCGCAACCAAAGTGATATTTAAAAAATAAAATAAAGAAATATGTACAACTATGTAAAAATAACAGCATTGCTATTAATGATTGGGATGTTCGTTTCTTGCAAAAACCAAATCACGAAGCAAGAACTAACTATTCAAGTTGAAAACAATCAGAACTTTTCACGAAATGAAGTCGTGGAGATTCCCTATGAAAAGCTATCAGGATTATTAAAAAGTACAAGTCAAGAAAATATCAGGGTAAAAAAACAAGGTTCACAAGACTATTTAATTACCCAATTGCTGGATAGCGATAGTGATGGAGTTACCGATGCCCTTCTTTTTCAAGCAGAAGTAGCTGCTAATTCTTCAGAAAAATATGTAGTGTTAGTTGATAGTATAAATCCTGTTAAAGAAACAAAAGCAGTTACTTTTTCTAGACTAGTTCCTGAAAGAACGGATGATTACACATGGGAAAATGATAAAGTTGCTTTTAGAACCTACGGACCGGAAGCGCAACGTCGAATAGAAGAAAATGAATATGGAGGTACATTATCCAGTGGAATAGATCTTTGGTTAAAGCGTGTAGAATATTCTATTATAGATAAATGGTATGCAAAAAATCTAGAAACCGAAGGGTATTATCATATTGATCATGGAGAAGGTTACGACCCTTATCACGTTGGGAAAAGTAGAGGTACTGGAGGTCTTGGTATTTGGGAAAACGACAGTTTATACGTTTCAAAAAACTTTATCGCTTGTAGAACCATAGCCACAGGGCCCTTACGAACTGTTTTTGAGTTGGACTATGCGCCTTGGAGTGATTATAAAGTGAAAGAAACCAAAAGAATTTCTTTAGACTTAGGTAGTAATTTTTCAAAATTTGAAATAAAATTAAATGCAGAAAAAGAAGTTCCAAATTATACCATTGGAATAACATTGCACGATGGAAAAGGGGAAGTTAAATTGAATCAACAAGAGGGTTGGTTCAGGCATTGGGAGCCTATAAATGATGCTTATGTAGGTGAAGGCATTGTAATAGAACCAAACAAAGTTCAAAAAGCGTTCAACCATCAGTCGAAGACACCAGATCAAAGTCAGGTACTATTGGTTACAAAACCACAAGAAACACTTACTTATTATGCAGGTTTTGGATGGACGAAAAGTGGACAGGTTACTACGTTGGAAGATTGGGATAAACTGTTAGAAAGACAAGCTAAGATAGTAGGGAATCCGTTAAAAATATCAGTAGTAAAAGACAAATGAATTTAAAAACATACCTTGTTTATTTAATGAAAAGACATAGTTTTCTAATCTGGATTATGTTTGTGCCTTCTCTTTTTGCACAAAATTACATCTCTAAAGTTTGGCAATCAGATAATGGAGACGGCACCTATACAAATCCTATTTTATATGCAGACTATTCAGATCCGGATGTGATTAGAGTAGGAGAGGATTTCTATATGACGGTGAGCAGTTTTAACTGTACACCCGGTTTACCAATTCTTCATTCCAAGGATTTGGTGAATTGGGAAATAGTCAATTATGCTTTAGAGAAACAAATTCCAGAAGACGTATTTAACATGCCTCAACACAGCAAAGGCGTTTGGGCTCCAAGTATAAGATATCATAATAATGAGTTTTATATCTATTGGGGAGATCCCGATTTTGGAGTGTACATGATTAAAACCAATGATGTTTATGGAAAATGGTCTAAACCACTATTGGTTTTAGAAGGAAAAGGAATTATAGACCCTTGTCCTTTATGGGATGGGGAAAACACGTATATAGTACATGCTTGGGCAGGAAGTAGAGCAGGAATTAATAGTATGTTAACGATGCGTACTATGAATGCTGAGGGAACAAAGGTTTTAGATGATGGAAAAAATGTGTTTGACGGCCATGAAAACCACCATACACTGGAAGGTCCAAAATTGTATAAAAAAGGAGCATATTATTATATATTAGCTCCAGCAGGAGGCGTAGAAACTGGATGGCAATTGGCATTGCGTTCTAAAAATATTTATGGCCCTTACGAAGAAAAAATTGTTTTAGAACAAGGCTCTACAGCTATTAACGGCCCACACCAAGGCGCTTGGGTAACATCAGCAGATGGGACATCTTGGTTTGTGCATTTTCAAGATCAAGCCGTTTACGGAAGAGTCCTTTGGCTAGAACCAATGAGTTGGAAAAACAATTGGCCCGTGATGGGGAAAGATTTGGATGGAAATGGCGTTGGAGAACCCATACTTACCTATAAAAAGCCTGTACAAGGAATGCCGATAACATCACCTAAAGAAAGTGATGAGTTTAATAATGGAAAACCAGGTTTACAATGGCAATGGTATGCAAACGCATCTGTAAAATGGAGCGCGCAGATTCCGGGAACCGATTATTTAAGGCTATTCACCATCAGTAAAAAAGAAGAACCAAATTTATGGAATGTACCCAACTTATTGTTGCAAAAATTGCCCGCACCCAATTTTAAAACCACCACAAAAGTTACTTTGACTACAGAGTGGAATACACCAGGAAAAACAGCTGGATTGATCATGATGGGACAATCCTATGCATATATAGGAATAGCCTATCACGATGAAAAATATTGGGTACAACAAATCATTTGCAACAAGGCCATAGAAGGGCTTAAAGAAAAAGTCATTGACGAAAAAGAGTTAAAATCAAATACTGTTTTTTTAAGTATGAAAGTGTCTGCTCCCAACGCAAATTGTGTATTCAGTTACAGTGAAGATGGCAAAACCTTTAAAGAAATAGGAGCCAATTTTATCGCAGAAAAAGATTTATGGATTAGTGCCAAAATGGGTGTTTTTTGTGTGAGTGAAAAAAACGTTAGAATGGGCGGCTATGCCGATTTTGATTGGTTTAAAGTTAGAAAATAATTGAAAAAACTCATTTCTCAGACCTCACAGGTTTATAAAACCTGTGAGGTCTTTTTTTTTCCATTTTAAAGAGAAAGAATATCACAACTTTTTGAGTTATGAGTTTTTGGTTTTGAATTATAGATTATGGTCCCAAACCTTGAACCCAGAACCCAGAATCCAGAACCTTGAACACAAAACCCAGAACCCTGAAGCAACTTTTTCCATGAAAAAGAATGAATAGTAATTATAATTTATACGGTTTGGATTATAATTTATAGAACGAAATCTTTATTCTTTCTAATATTGACCCACGCTATTTCATATTGAAATAAGTAAGTAGACATCTAAAGAATGACTGTCATTTGATTGTTGCTAAAATGGTGGTTTCATAAAATTATAGAAAATTAAAAAGGATTCCAAGATAAGAGTATGAATATATTATATAGAAAGAATAGTATGGGTGCTAAATCGCAAGCACTAGGTTTAATTTTTATGGCATTTCTGTTGGTTGGTTGTATGGGTTCTAAATCAAGAAATGAATCCAGCCTAAGTTTGAATGTAGATAAACAATTGGATTATTGTGTAAACCAAAGTGAAAAAACAATAGCTCTAAACTTTAAAGATCAAATGCTTCCCAGAAATGTAGCCACGAATAGTAGTACTTGGCGATTGGTGGAATATAAAGATTGGACGAGTGGGTTTTGGCCAGGGGAACTTTGGTATTTGTATGAATTTACAGGTGATGATAAATTTAAGACATTTGCAGATAAATTTACAAGATATTTAACCCCGCTTTCGGTGACGCCAGCTTTAGATCATGATCTCGGATTTCAAGTATTTAATAGTTTTGGTAATGGATATAGATTGACCAAAAACCCAGAATATAAAGACGTTATTCTTAAAACGGCAGATACCCTTGCTACGCTTTATAATCCGAATGTGGGGACCATTTTGTCGTGGCCAAGAGAGGTGCCTAATATGGAGTGGCCGCAGCACAATACGATTATGGATAACATGATTAATTTGGAATTATTGTTTTGGGCATCTAAAAACGGAGGTAATAAAACATTATACAATAAAGCTGTTAGTCATGCCGAAGTAACCATGAAAAATCATTTTAGACCTGATTATACGTCTTACCATGTTGTGGTATATGATAAAGATACAGGGAAAAAAATAAAAGGAGTTACCCATCAAGGATACAGTGATGAAAGTATGTGGGCACGAGGACAAGCTTGGGCCATTTATGGCTATACCATGGTGTATAGAGAAACCAAAGCCCCTAAATTTTTAGATTTTGCACATAAGGTAACCAAAGTATATTTGGATCGGTTACCAAAAGATTTAATTCCATATTGGGATTTTGATGCACCAGGAATACCAAACGAGCCTAAGGATGCATCAGCCGCTGTCATTGTAGCTTCGGCACTTATAGAACTTTCCACTTATACTAAGGATGAAAGATTGGCAAAAGAGTATGTTGATAAGGCTGAACAAATGCTTGCTGAACTTTCTAGGAATTATCAAAGTAAAAATGAAAATACCGCTAATTTATTACATTCAACAGGACATAAACCAGCTGGTTCAGAAATAGATTATTCCATAATATATGCAGATTACTATTATGTGGAAGCCTTGTTAAGATTGAAAAAAATGAAAGCAGGTAAGCCTCTGAATTCAATAGCATTAAAATACTGAATAAAAAGTTTAAAAAAACGGACGAATTAGATGAATAAGAAAATTTTAATATGGTCTATTATTGCAGCATTAGCTGGATTTCTTTTTGGATTTGATACCGTAGTAATTTCGGGAGCCGAAAAAAAGTTACAACTATTATGGAATACCAGTGATATTTTTCATGGTACCGTGGTTATTGGAATGGCCTTATGGGGAACTGTTGCGGGAGCTATTTTAGGAGGCATACCTACAAACAGGCTAGGAAGGAGAAATACGTTAATATGGATAGGTGTTTTATATACGATTTCAGCAATAGGATCAGGATTGGCTAACGATCCCATTACTTTTGCCATATTTAGGTTTATTGGAGGCTTAGGTGTTGGAGCATCCACCATAGCCGCACCAGCTTATATTTCAGAAATAGCGCCAGCTAAAGATAGAGGAAAGCTGGTAGGATTGTATCAATTTAATATCGTTTTCGGTATACTAGTAGCTTTTGGCTCTAACTATTTGTTAAGCGGAATCGGGGATAACGATTGGCGTTGGATGGTAGGAATAGAAGCAATACCAGCAGCTATTTATACACTATTAACATATATCTTACCCAAAAGCCCACGATGGTTATTGACCAAATTTAGAACTGAAGAAGCTAAAATAGTATTACAAACAATAAACCCAGATGTAAATCCTGAAGATCTAATTTCTGAAATTAAGGAAGAAATGGATAGTACGGTACCGAATGAAAATATTTTTCTTAAAAAATATAGATTCCCGGTTGTTTTAGCGTTCTTAATTTCTTTCTTCAATCAATTATCAGGCATCAATGCCTTACTCTATTATGCTCCTAGAATTTTAACCGAGGCAGGTCTTGCTGAGAGTTCTGCTTTATTAAGCAGTATTGGGGTGGGTGTAACCAATATGATTTTTACATTGTTGGGGATTTATTTGATTGATAAATTGGGTAGAAAGCAATTAATGTACATAGGTTCTATAGGTTATATAATTTCTTTGTCATTAATTTCTTGTGCTTTTATTTTTAATTGGGAAGGCAGTTATATGCCATTGTTTTTATTTGCTTTTATTGCTGCTCATGCCATTGGGCAGGGAGCTGTAATATGGGTGTTTATTTCAGAAATTTTCCCAAATCATTTAAGAGGGTTTGGACAGTCTTTTGGATGTTCGGTACACTGGGTTTTAGCAGCAGTGGTTCCGTCATTGGTTCCAGTCTTGTTCACCATGATAGGAGCAGGGGCTGTATTTGCCTTTTTTGCTTTTATGATGGTGTTTCAGTTGTTGTTTGTTGTTTTTATGATGCCAGAAACTAAAGGGAAAACGTTGGAAGAATTACAAGAAGTCATGTTAAATAAATAGGTGAGGAAATAAAAGGAGACAAATGAATTTGTTTGAAGATTTAAAGTAAATTAATGAACTCATTTAAAGTTTTTGAAATTAAGCGAAAATTAGGGGGTTTTAGTTCTGTTGAAGGCTTTTTTGAGTTAGGGCCGAGCGTAAAGAGAAGGTTTAGTAAATCTTTTTAGCGAAGGAGCCAGCTTGTCGCGTTGGAAAAGCTACGGAAGGAAGAAAAGGCAAAAACAGAGCTGAAATCAGCAATTTTTTAGCAAATTGAAAAACTTTAAATGAGTTCAATGTATGTAAACCATCCATAGTAAGGTTTTGTTGCCCGAGGGAATAATTATTAAGGTGTTATATATGACCGACAAAAACAAATAAATATAAACGTGTTAAGAGTAGTTTTAAACGCAATATGATGATAATGGTTACTAGATTAAACAAGTTCATTTTAATGTTATTGACCCTGTTTACTTTCAATCAGGTTCAGGCTGAAGATTGGCATAAACTGTTAATGTCTCCAGACGGAAACTATAAGGTGATAGTAACAAGAGATAATGCTGGAGAAATTAAGTATAAGGTAGATTATAGGGGTAAATCCCTAATAAAACCTTCCGAATTGTCCATTTCCCTCGATAATCACCTGTCCGAATGGGCATTCGCTATTAAGGAAAAGCCAGGAGTACCGTGGATGGATGGACTGGTGTTGAAAGAAACAAAAATAAACTCGGTAGATTCGAGCTGGACGCCTGTTTATGGTGAACGCTCGGTTATACAAGAGAAGTACAACGAGCTGATACTGACTTTTGAGCAAAAGGCCAGTGCTAATTACAAAATGGATATTCAGATCCGGGCATACAATGAAGGTATAGCCATTCGTTATTATTTCCATACTAACCCAACGGGCATTTATTACCGGATTACTGAAGAGAACACCGAATTTACTTTTTCTGAAGGTACACAAGCCTGGTTTGAACCCTGGGCACAAGGGCCATTTACCAAAATGCCTTTGTCTGATTGGCCGACCGAAAGTGAAAGACCTTTGACTTTAGAACTGGAAAACGGTCTGTATGCCTGCCTCGCAGAAGCAGCCATGGTAGATTTTGTCAGAACCAAATTTGAACTGGCTGGAAATAAACCCAATACCGTAAAAACAGTACTCTATGAATCTGTAGATAAAGTACCATACTTCAACACACCGTGGCGGGTCATCATGGCGGCAGAGACTCCGGGTGAATTGATTGAGAATAACGATATTTTACTAAACCTGAATGTGCCCTCGAAAATTAACGGAGATTCATGGATTAAACCTGGTAAAATTGTTCGAGATAAGTCCCTCACGGATAAAGGTTCTAAAGAATGGATAGACTTTGCTGCTGAACATAATCTTCAGTATTTATTAATCGACTGCTGTTGGTATGGCGAACATGTTGGCTGGGAAACAGATGCCAAAGAGGAACGGATTAATTTAAGGTTGAAAGAATTGATTGCGTATGGAAAAGAGAAAGGAATCGGCACATTCTTATATGTCAATCAGCAAGCCTTGGCTAAACAGGATGTTGAGCTATTTCCACTATACAAAAAATGGGGCGTAGCGGGTGTGAAATATGGATTTGTTCAGGTGGGTTCACATCGCTGGACGAAGTGGTTGCACGAATCGGTGCTGTGGGCAGCTGAGAATCAACTTATGGTCAATATTCATGATGAATTTCGCCTCACAGGAGAGCAGCGTACCTGGCCCAATATCATGACCGTAGAAGGTATTCGTGGCAATGAAGAAATGCCTGATGCAACACATAACACCATATTGCCATTTACTAGGGGTATTGCAGGCATGGGAGACTATACCATATGCTACTACATACCTCGCATCAAAACCACACATGCACACCAACTGGCCCTTTCTGTAATTATGTATAGTCCACTGCAAACCTTGTTTTGGTACGACAAAGCTTCCGATTACCAAGGCGAACCTGAAATTGAATTTTTTGAAAAGGTACCTACGATATGGGACGATACCAAAGTGGTAGAAGGGGAGATAGGAGAATATATCGTAACAGCAAGACGCTCTGGCAACGAATGGTTCATTGGAGGGATTACGAACAATGACGCTCGCGAAATCGAATTGAATTTTAACTTCCTTGACGAAGGTAAAAAGTATATTGCTACCTTTTATCAGGATGATGAATCCATTAACACCCGGACGCAAGTGTCGTTGAAACAGAAAAAACTGACCAGTAAGTCAAAGATAAAACTGCCTCTAAAAGCTTCAGGAGGCATGGCAATATGGATAAGAGCGCAGTAAAAATTGGACTTTGTTGACCGATTGTCGAGGTCTTAACTAAGGAGTTGTAAAGAAATAAAGTGTACGGAATTGGCGCAGTGATTTAGTTCTTTTTCAAGGCGTATATGATGCAAAATGCAAAGCATTCACGAATACCTTAAAAAAAGCAATAACAAGCAATGAGTAATAGCCTTAGCTACTTAAAGAATTTACATCGAAGAAACATCCAAGGCAAAGTCTTGTTTCCTAAAGGAATGATTATGTAGGATGTTCTATATGACCTTTAAAAAACAACTGCGAAGCACATCAGTGAACACCATTAACAAATAAGAGTTTAGTGAACTAAATAATATAGTCATATAAAAAAGGGCGAAAGGACAAGCCAAAATGGATAGGTTATTTCTTTACAACTCCTAGAGACTGTTTAAGTTTTATCCTTTGGTTCTTTTATGTGCCTTTTTCCGCCATACTTCAGCTATTTTTCGGTTCGTAGCTATGTACCTCTCCCTCGCGGCAGCCTGGCTCCTTCGCTAAAAAGGTCTCCCAGACCTTTTTTATACGCTCGGCCCTGTCTGACGAAAAAATACCCTATAAAACATTCCAAAAACAAAATTTAAACAGTCTCTAAGATCATGGATGTTTTATTGTGGTCATTTCAAAGATTAAATAGTATGATACTTTGTCTAAGTCAGCTTCATATAAAATACTATTGTTGTCCGATAAAACTTTTACAATTCACTGCCAACACAGTGATAAAGGCTCTTTATCTCTATTTTCTTTTAACGAAGTCTTGAATCTTTAATCGGACACTAAAGATAAAATACATAAGATAATTCCAAAAAAGACTAGACTCCCAACATACTTATATTGCTTTTTTTTATTACATGACAAAAACTGAAGAGTGTCACATTGAGCCTTTCGACTAGGCTCAAGATAAACTACAGTCGAAATGTTATTAAAAACAATATTTTCAATGTCTTCGACTGCGCTCAGACTGACATCTGAATATATTTGGATTTTTGTCATATACTAAATTGTTTTTTATTAACTCACTAAAGTATTAATAATCAGGTTCGCAATCTTTTTTGAGAGATAATATGATGAATAACCATATTGGCATTGAAGTAATAAAAGAGAATTTCAGCCTCCTCATAAGTTTGAATTTTAATTATAATGTTAAATCTTTGGGGCTATTATATGTTTTTTTCAGGTAACATTTAAATAGAAGGTAATAGAGGTAATAATCATGATATTTTCCTTTCTCTAATGCATTTTGGTTTAAACACAGGAATTGTAAGTTTTTTAATGCTTTAAATCGTGTTGTAACTATAAAATGAATGATAATTTATCAATATTGAGTTATAATTGATACCGTATAAAGGCTGATATAATTATCATTGTAACCTAAAATTCTTTTAAATCTTTGTTAAAAAGCTAACTATTGTTTTCTTCTATATAAAGAAATTAATTGTAAAGCAAATACAAGAAAAAGAAGAAGACTAAAAACTAAATTTTAACTAAAACTAAATTTTTTATGAAAGAAACTTATTTTGCTAAAGTAAAATTACGGATGGGCAGTCTCATTGGTATTTTTATGCTATGTAGTATGTTTAGCAACCTGTATGCCCTTCCGGATGACATTAGCAGGGATGTGGACGTAACCTTAACGAAAGTCACCGGAAAAATCACTTCAGCCGTAGATGGCCAGCCATTGCCAGGCGCAACGGTCATGGTAAAAGGAACAACAAAAGGCGTTGTGTCCAACTTCGATGGCGATTACGAAATAGAGGTGAACGATCCAGCCAATGCCGTATTGAAGATATCCTTTATAGGATTTAAGACGATAGAGATTCCTGTAAACAACCAAAGCGTCATTAATATAGCATTGGAAGAGGATAATGCGCTGTTGGAAGAGGTTGTAATTGTGGGATATGGACAACAAAAGAAAGCAACACTTACTGGAGCCGTAGAACAGGTGAAAGCAGAGGTTTTTGAAGACCGTGCTGTTACTAACCCTGCTTTGGCGCTGCAAGGGGAAACTCCAGGCTTGGTTATCACACGTGGCTCATCCAGACCCGGTAGGGAAGGTATAAATATGCAAATTCGTGGTGCTACTTCTGTAAATTATAAAGATAATAATGGAAATCTGTTACCAGGTGCAGGACCTTTAATTGTTATAGATGGTTCGCCAGTTATAGACGATGAAGCATTTTACAGCTTAAACCCAGATGATATCGAATCAATAAGTGTGTTAAAGGATGGTGCGGCTTCTATTTATGGATCGCGTGCATCGAACGGGGTAATCTTGGTGACGACAAAAAGGGGGACTTCTGGAAAGATGACAGTTAATTTCACTAGCAACTTAAGATTCAATACTATTGGTATCCGCCCACCAACACCAACCATGCAGCAATACGCAACGGTTTGGTTGGACGGTACAGACCAGGATGGGGTTAATGCTGGATATTGGGGATGGAGAAACAGGGAAACCCTCGAAAGAATGCAAAGTGGAGAGGAAGGTATATATACCACACAATATTGGGGCGATATTTTTATAGGAAATTACCCAAGATTCGACGACATGTATGATACGTCGGTTTCCAATCAGCAAAATTTGAGCTTATCAGGAGGTACAGAGAAGTCAAAGTACCGTTTGTCGGTAGGTTATTCAGAAAGTGTGGGGAATTTACAAACGGCTTACGATGGAAAAAAGCAATACAATGTTAGGTTAAACAATGATTTTACCCTTTCAGATAAGGTGAAACTAGAAACCGGGATTTCCTATTTCAGGTCAAGGCTATCATCGCCGTCAGGTGGTTTGGGAGTAACCTCTATATCTAACGATCCGCCGTTTTTCCCAGCTAAAAACCCTTTTGGTCAATGGTATGCTAACTTTGGCGTGGCCGGAAACAGAAATTCTGTGGCAAATACTATTGAAGGAGGAAGGGACGAAAGTTATGCCGACCAGTTAAAAATGAACATAGCACTTAGCTACGATATTACCAATGATTTAAATTTTCGGGCAACAGGAAGTGTTGATAAGGAATTCTGGGATCAGGAAGTTTATAAAATAAGGGTACCGCAATATACATGGTTTGGCAATTTGGCACCGGAATCAGTGAATTCTACGTCTTCTTTCGAAAAGAAAAAAGGGAATGTTACCTATCAAACCTACGGAGCTTTTCTTAATTATAATAAAACATTATGGAACGACCATAATTTCAGCGTGATGGCAGGAACTACTGCCGAATTGAGAACAACCGATGATTTAAGAGGATATCGTCAAGGCTTTGAAGACAATGGGGTGTACGACCTAGATGTAGCTTTATTAGATCAAAAAGTAGAGAACTCAGGTGGTTCCTCTAATTGGGGACTACTTTCTTATGTTGCCCGTTTTAATTATAACTATAAAAACAAGTATCTTTTAGAACTTACCGGAAGACGAGATGGGTCGTCTAAGTTTCATGAAGATTATAGATGGTCCAATTTTGGAGGTATTTCTGCTGGATGGGTACTTACTGAAGAACCATTCTTACAAAACATAGATGGACTCGATTTCCTTAAGGTTAGAGCGAGTTATGGCGAAATGGGAGGCCAGGTAGGTATTAAAAATCATGATTATACTTCATCCATGAGTTTGGGAACAGCGGTGTTTGGTACCACGGCATCAAATCAAACCACGGCCTACGTTAATGGTCTAACCAGTTTAACCCGTACTTGGGAGCGTATCGGTATGGCAAATTATGGTTGGGAAATAAAAATGTTAGATAGTAAGCTATCGCTAACATGGGATTATTTTACCAAAAAGAACGATGGGATGCTTATATCTGTTGAGTATCCACAGGTATTGGGAGGTAAAGCTCCAAAAACCAATGATGGAGTTTTAAAAGTATATGGTTGGGAAGCCGTATTGTCTTATAAAGATCAAATAGGTGATTTTAAATATAATGTAGCCTTTAATATAGGTGATACAAAAAACAGGGTAACAAGTATGGGAGGGTTCTCAGCTTACAATGCTGGTCTAAATGGCATAGTAGAAGGCTATCCTATCAATTCCTTTTTTATGTACCAAACCGATGGCTTTTTTGCTAATGAAGCAGAGGTGCAGGCATATTACGATGCTTATGGCAATGGAGGCGAAATACCCGATGCCAGCAACGCAGCGGTGCGTCTAAGACCAGGAGACACCAGAAAACTAGACCTAGATGGCGACGGAAAAATACTAGGTATAGGAAATAATGATGAAGGAAATGGCGATGTCAAATTTATGGGCGATGCGACTCCACATTATACCTTTGGTTTAAATCTTGGGTTTCAATACAAAAATTTCGACCTATCTACCTTGTTCCAAGGCGCTTTAAAGCAAAATGTGGTACGTACCGGTTACTTGGCATACCCATTCTCAACAGTATGGTCTAACCAAACCTCAGAGTTTTTGGGAAGAACTTGGACAGAGGAAAACCCGAATGCCGAATATCCAAGAATGTCGGCTCATCCAGGAAAAGCGGCGTGGAATTGGAAAAATAACGACTTTATGATGCTTAACAACAAGTACGTAAGAATGAAAACCTTAATTGTGGGGTATACCTTAAGGGACTTTAAGCTTGGAAATATGAATTTTGATAAGTTTAGATTCTACTTCTCAGGAAACGACTTATTCGAAATTACTAAAATTAAAAATGGATTTGATCCAGAGTTTGGGGAGAGTACCAATAGTTCTTATCCGTTTAACAGAACATATTCATTAGGTTTAAACGTAACATTTTAAAAAATAAACAGATGATGAAAAAAACATATATCAAATTAATGTTTGCGGTGCTGTTGGCGACATCGGTATCTTGCGAGAAAGAATTTTTGGATCTAGTAGAACAAGATAAACTTTCAGAGGAATTGTATTTCAAGACCCCTGATCATTTTAGGAATTATTCCAACGACTTTTATAACGGTCTATGGGGATGGAGTTGGGATGTTAAAATTGACGAAACCACAAGAATTAGAGGTAATGCACAGCAACTTCTTTTAGATAGGGGATCTGACTTAAATGGATATGGCACCGGTCATGGTGTAGGCGATATAATCCCCAACACTACAGATGATGTTTGGGCGCTTTCTTATATATATATAAGGGAAACTAATATTCTTTTAGAAAAAGCTGAAGCCTATTCTGGAACACAAGAAGAAATAGCAGAATATGTATCTACAGCAAAATTCTTTAGAGCATATCATTATTTCTTTATGTTAAAACGATTTGGTGGGGTACCGCTAATTACTAAGGTACTCGATGTGGATTCACCTGAATTATATGGAACAAGAAACAGCAGGTACGAAGTATTTGCCCTAATTAAAGAAGATTTAGAAGCTGCCATAGATGGACTGCCAAGAGAATCGTCCATTTCATCGGCAGAAAAAGGACATATTAGCAAAGAGGCTGCTCAATCGTTATTGGCAAAAGCACTATTGTTTGAAGCCACTTGGGAAAAATATGTAGGGACTTCTACCGATGGTGATGGCACCTCTTTTGGAGCTGGAACTAGTATGCCAAGTGGATACCCATCAACAAATCAAATGTTTCAACAGGTCGTAGATCTTTCTAAAGATGTAATGGATAATGGAGGATTTGAATTATGGAACTATAATGAAGAATTGAATAATCTCACCATGTATTACTTATTCAACTTAGAAGACGGGGAGTCCAATCCTGCAGGGCTTGATAAGGCTACCAATAAGGAGTTTATTTTCTATGCCAAATATGATTTTAACCTGAAAAAAGGAAATACAAACATAAGCCATGCGTCTTACTATTCTTCAGTAAATCAAAAGTTTACCGATATGTTCTTATGTACCGATGGGTTGCCTGTAGACAAGTCGCCTTTATTCCAAGGCTATCAATCAAATTATGAGCAATTTTACAATCGCGATTACAGGTTGTATGCCTACACAGGAGGTAATGAACAAGAAGTGGAAATCGTAGAAGGAACCGTTCCACTTTTGGGAGGGGGCGTTTATTATGGCAACCGTAAATTCCGGTCATTTGATTATCCGAATTATAGGGAAGCCAATCAGGAATCGGCAGATTTTCCATATATCCGCTTGTCCGAAGTGTATTTAATGTACGCTGAAGGATTATATGAGTTGAATGGCACTATTACAGACAGTCAATTGAACGAATCACTTAATAAGGTAAGGGAACGCTCGGGTGTTGCGGCCTTAACCAACGCTATGGCATCTACTTACGGGTTGGATATTCTAGAAGAGATCCGTAGGGAAAGAGCGGTAGAGCTATACCTTGAAGACAACAGGTTTAACGATTTAAGAAGATGGGGTATAGCCGAGCAGGAACTAGGAGCTTCTACATACGGACAGATTATTGAGGGAACCGACTATGAAAATAACCCAGATCTTTACGACCCAAGCTCATACCAGTATGGCGAAGAAACTGTAGAAACTGGAGTGGGACCAAGAAAAGCTATCGTATTGATTCCTTCTGCAAATAAAAGTTGGTCGCGTACTAAATATTTATTCCCTATCCCGCTTGGGCAAGTAAATTTGAACAAGAACCTTTTACAAAACCCAGGGTATTAATCTCGTAGTGTGTAATATTTTAAAAAAGAACAAATGAAAAAATTAAGTTTTAGATATAAAATAGGTATTTTGGCCTTAGCCAGTATATTTGTGGCTATAGTTTCGTGTCAGGATGAGTACGATCCAGATTTAGTAACATACCCCGAAATTACTGTAGATGGGTTTTCCCCAAGTGAAGGATATCCTGGCTCTATAGTTACCATTACGGGAAGTAATTTTGGAGATCGCTTTGAAGCTGCAAAAATAAGCTTCAACGGAGAACTCGTTACCGAATTTGTGAGTTATCAAGACAACATAATGGAAGTAAGGGTTCCCCAAGGTGCAACCAATGGGAAACTCTCTGTTCAGGTATGGACACATGTTAAAGATTCCATAGGTTCGTATGCGGTAAAGCAGTTGCCAGTTATGGTTTCCGCTCAGTCCGAAAATGGTTCAAATATTGTTTTTCCAGGAGATGTGGTTACCATTGTTGGAAGTAATTTTGGTACTAATGCAACTGCTCTTGGAATTACTTTTAACGGCACAGCTGCAGAGATTGTTTCTGTACAGGATAATGAAATAAAAGTGACTGCTCCTGAAGGGTTCGCAACAGGATATATAGACCTTACTATAGGAGGTTCTACCGTGATAGGCTCTACCGTAATTATTAATCCTACTGCAGCGGGCGATATTACACCTTATTTCCTAGCAAATACTGGAGATGTAGAAGCTGGAGGGCTTTTTGATCCGGATTTTGATGTTTTGGTGCCTGATAATGCCAGATATGGAACACAAGGAGCTCCTTGGGTTACAAATCAGGCTATCAAGAATAAAACAAATGGTGATGGTGTGAAAGTTGGCGGATGGGGTCGTGAACCATGGGGAGGAGCACAGCCAGGGTATATCTGCTTCGAAACTTGGGGCAGTACACCCATCACAGACGGAAAAGTTTATCAACAAACCGCCTATGAGCTTCCTGCAGGAGATTATACACTTTCGTTCAAGTATTTCTCAGAGAACAAGCCTATTTCTTCTGTACATATGATAGTGGCAGAAGGAGACGGAATCCCGTCTTTAGCTGGTTTGGCTACTTCGATTGCTTATGCTGAAACTTGGAACGAAACACCAATAGACACGACTTCACCAAATAGTGGAGATGTGACTGAAGAAATCAATTTTACTTTAGAAACTTCTAAAAAGGTTTCCATAGGGCTTCTTGTAAATATGGCAGGAGCCGATGCGAGAGCTGGATATTTTAAAGTGTCTTGGATAAAATTAGTTAAAAACTAAATATTTATTTTAGAAACACCCCTTAATTAAGGGGTGTTTCTAATTTTAATTTATCCAAAGGTTTAAACTTTTGAAAATTTTATAGATACAACGATACCACCAACTATACAACGATACCACCAACTAAATAATTCTAAACAAAAAAATAAAAATTTCACTAGTAGTGAGAGATAATTTTTACAAAAATTTTTTTTAACGTTCTAAAAGTATAGAACATAAATTAATTATTAACAATGAAAACAATACTACGCAAAACAAAAAACCTATGTCTCGTTTTGGTTGGGTTTTTACTAGCCTTTCAGGCTACCGCACAGGAGTTTGTGCATCCAGGGGGATTACATTCCCTTGAAGACCTCAACCGTATGAAAGAGAAAGTCGCTGCTGGGGAAAGCCCATGGATAGAAGGCTGGAATGCACTGGTTTCCGATGGAAAATCGAGTGCCTCTTATGGCATATCTGGTGGCGTTAGGGAAAACGCCAACCAGCGACAGAATATGAACAGGGACGCACAGGCGGCTTACCTGAACGCGCTCCGCTGGTACATCTCAGGGGATGTGGCCCATGCCGAGAAGGCTATAAGCATATACAACGCCTATGCCCATACCGTTAACCAAATACCCTCAGGAGGAAATACGGATATCTTGGGGCTGGGAGGTATAGGTTTTACGGCAATGGCCATGGGGGCAGAGATTATGAGGCTCTATGAGGGCTGGGCTCCAGAGGACTTTGAGAAATTCAAATTCATGATGAAGGAGTATTTCTACCCTGTAAGCCATGACTTCCTGACCAACCATCGCGGTGCCTGCCCCACATATTATTGGGCAAACTGGGACCTGAACAATATTTCCGCACTAGTAGCGATTGGTATCCTTGTGGATGACCGTGATATTTTTAACGAGGGCATTGAGTATTTCAAGAATGGGATCGGGGCTGGCAGCATCAAAAATGCTGTCCCCTTTGTCCAAGGAAACTTCGGCCAATGGCAGGAATCCGGAAGGGACCAGTCACACGCCCTGCTGGGTATCGGGTTGATGGCCAATACCTGCCAACTGGCATGGAACCAGGGAGTGGACCTGTATAGCTATGACGACAATAGGTTTCTGAAAGGTGCGGAATATGTGGCTCGTACCGGCGCACTTTCGCTCGATGCACCATTTTTTGAAGAATACGACAGCTGTGCTAACCGTGGGCATCGTTGGATAGCCAGTAATGCTCTGGGAAGATATTTTGACCAACCTGTTTGGGAAATCGTTTACAATCATTATGTTGTGAAACAAGGGCTGGAAGCACCCCATGTGGAAGCCATGGCACAAATCATGAGGTTTGCGGGCAGTACGAACGATCAATTAGGTCATGGTACGCTCACTTATACATTGGATGCAGCAGCTTCTCCACTGACTTTTACAGCACCTCCGGGTCAGCAGATGCAAGGTCTTACTGTAAAAGAGGGCATCGAGAGGGTAGAATTGACTTGGAATGCAGTAGAAACCATAGATGCCGAAGGATTTACCGTTAAGCGTGCAACAAGTTCGGGCGGACCATATACCACCGTTGCTTCCTGGACAGGCAGTACGAACCCGAGATATACCGATACCAATGTAGAAAACGGCATGACGTACTATTATGTGGTTTCTGCCAGGAATGAAGTGGGTGATGGGCCTGAGTCAGTTGAGATCTCAGCCACGCCTATGGATGCGGTTCAAGAGTTGCCTATAGGATGGACCCGAACGGACATAGGCAACGTGAGTGTTGAAGGAGAGGCTGTTTATGCCGAGGTCAATACCGGACACACCTTTATCACCAAAGGAGCCGGCAGCATTGGTGGAACTTCCGATGCCCTGGGATTCACCTATGGAATCGCTTCAGGGGATGTAACGCTCACCGCCAGGGTAGCCGACTTTGGAGGTGTACAAAAAACAGGGATCATGATCCGTGAATCGCTGGATCCCGATGCCAAGACCGTACTGATGAAAATTGGTGATGGCGGCTGGCGGATCGCTGGAATGGGTGCACGTACCGAAACAGGTTCAAATATGGAATGGAAAGACGGAAACCGCTACACCTGGCGCCCCGATATCTGGTTCAGGATTTCCCGAACAGGAAATACTTTTACCGTGTATGAGTCCAACAATAAAGACGTGTGGTTTGAAGTCGGTAGCCGTACCATCGATATGGCTGAGAATGTTTACGTGGGACTCTTCAACAGTTCCGGGAACACTACTTCATTGAATACCACTCGTTATGATCACGTCGCTATCACAGGGCTTGTTAGCAATGCCCCGGAGGCGCCTGCTAACGTTACGGCATCACCCGGCAATACCCAGAATATACTGGATTGGGATGAGGTAACTGGTGCATCCAGCTATACCTTAAAGCGTTCTACAACTAGTGGAGAACCCTATGAAATAGTGGCAGCAAACCTGAATGTCACCGAGTATACAGATACTGGTTTAGAGAATGGAACGACTTACTATTATGTGGTATCGGCTGCAAACCTTTCCGGAGAAAGTGTCAACTCTTTGGAGATAAGTGTTGCGCCTGAATTGGCGATTGCACCGGTGCCTGAAGACGTAACAGCTCAGTCGGTATCAGGACAGCAAATCAATCTTTTCTGGAATTCAAGCTTAAGTGCGACAAGCTATAATGTGAAACGTGCAACAGCAAGCGGTGGACCCTATACTATTATTGCCAGCCCAGATACCACTGCATTTAGTGATACTGATGTTAATCATTCTACCACTTATTATTATGTGGTATCTGCTATAAACGAACTTGGGGAATCAGAGGATTCGGAAGAAGTAATTGCCACTCCCGGAAGGTCAGGCTACTGGAAATTTGATGAAACTGAGGGCTCAACGGCCACTGATTCTTGGGGTAATGGCAATGCGGCGTTAAGCTCAGGCGCTACATTTGTAGAGGGCCTCATGGGCAATGCTGTTAGCCTGAATGGAAATGACGGATACGTAACACTCTCAGAAGGTGTGGTAAGTAGTTTGACTGACTTTAGTATTTCCACTTGGGTAAAACTTGATAAAGTAGATAACTGGGCGCGTATCTTTGACTTTGGTACTGGAACAAGCAACTACATGTTTATCACACCAAAAAATGGATCAAATGGCAACTTGCGATACGCTATTAAAACTGGTGACGTAGAGCAGCAAATTAATACAAGTGTTGCTTTAACCACAGAAAGATGGTATCACTTGGCTGTGACGCAATCTGGAACTACGGCTATTCTATACTTAGATGGCGCAGAAGTTGGACGGAATACCAGCATGACGCTCAGCCCATCTAGTTTGGGTAATACGACTCAAAACTGGATTGGTAAGTCCCAGTGGCCCGATCCTTTGTTGGACGGGTTGGTGGATGATTTTAGAATTTATAGTAGGGCGTTGGATTCTACCGAGGTTCATTCTCTTTATGATGAAGTAGAGTTTCCTCCAGTAGCACCAGGTTCCTTGGTTGCTGTACCAGGCGATAATAAGGTTGACCTAAAGTGGGGTTCGGTTCTAAAAGCAATTAACTATACAGTCTATCGGTCTGATGTGGCCGGAGGATCCTATACGCAAATAGGAACTTCCTCAACCAACGAATATATTGATTCGGATGCACTCAATGACTCTACCTACTATTATGTGGTAACAACTACAACATCTCTTGGGGAAAGCACCTATAGTGAAGAAATAAGTGGCACTCCAAACGGAGGTCGCATCGCTTATCTGAAATTTGATGAAACGGGTGGTTCAATGGCCGCTGATTCCTGGGGTGATAATGCAGGTACTTTAAGTTCAGGTGCTATATTTTCAGAAGGGCTTGTAGATAATGCAGTTAGTTTGAACGGAAGCAATGGGTATGTAATACTCCCTGAAGGAATTGTAAATAATTTGACTGACTTTAGTATTTCTAGCTGGGCAAAGCTTGATAAAGTAGATAACTGGGCGCGCCTCTTTGATTTTGGTTCAGGGACAAATAACTACATGTTTATCACACCAAAAAATGGATCAAATGGCAAATTGCGGTACGCTATTAAAAATGGCGGCGGAGAGCAGCAAATTAATACAAGTGCATCTTTAATCACAGGGAGATGGTATCACCTGGCCGTTACGCAATCCGGTACTACTGCCGTTCTTTATTTGGATGGGGTAGAAGTAGGTAGAAATGATAATATGACCCTTAACCCGTCAAGTCTGGGCAATACTCCCCAAAACTGGATCGGTAAGTCGCAATGGCCTGATCCTTTACTGGCAGGTCAGGTGGATGATTTCAGAATATACAGTAAGGCATTAAGCGCTTCTGAGATAGCAGAAATGGCATTCGCGTATTTGCCACCTGCAGCACCGAAAAACCTGTCTACTGTTGCAGGGAACAACCAAGTGTCATTAATCTGGACAGCTGCCCTGGGAGGAACCAGTTACAACGTTAAAAGGGCTACTGAAATAGAAGGGCCGTTTGAGGTGATTGCTAGCGTAGTTGATACTAGCTACATAGATATAACTGCAGTTAACTGCGAAAAATACTTCTATACCGTATCGACTATTAATAACGTGGGCGAAAGTGCAGATTCATCGCCATCAGGTCCTTCATTGGGAAGTAAACTTTCAGGTATATTGATAGGTACAGAGGGTTCTGGGGGCAATAACCCCGCTACGACCAAGGAGGCAGCGGTAGATGGCAATATAGCCACGTATTTCGATGCCCCGACAAATACCGCTTGGGTAGGTTACGATTTGGGTGAAGATGGTAGGAGTGTAATTACCAAAGTACGTTACGCGCCACGTCCAGGTCTTTCGCACCGTATGAATGGTGCTCAAATTCAAGGTGCCAACACCCCTGATTTTAGTGATGCTGAAATATTGTTTTTTATTCCAAGACCTGCTGAATGGGTGATGACAGAACAAACGATTTCCAATAGCAAAGGCTATCGTTATATTCGGTACTATTCACCAAATGGTTACGGGAGCATTGCTGAACTTGAGTTTTATGGACTGGCCGCTCAATTACCGGAACTTAGTAGTGACAGTATTGCAGAAGGTACATACGGTTCGGAATTCCATTATTCAACGGTAGCTTCTCCTATGCCGAAAGAATTCGAAGCAGCTGGATTGCCAGATGGATTAAGTATGGACACCTGTACGGGCGTTATTTCCGGTGTACCTAATGCAGCAGGAACCTTTCCTGTTGATATAACAGCTACCAATTATTATGGTTCCAGTACATATACTGTAGAGCTAATCATTAAGAAGAATCAAACTATTGATTTTGGTTCTATGCCTATGAAATACATTGGTGATGTCGATTTTGAACTTACAGCTGTTGCAAGCTCAGGTTTGCCGATTACATACAGCAGTTCCGATACCACAATAGCTACCATTGTTGATGGAAACAAACTGCATATAAATGGAGTGGGTACAAGTGTTATCACAGCTTCACAAGTAGGTGATAGTATTTACTATCCTACTGAGGAAGTTAGCCAAACTTTTACGGTATTGCCTTTGAGTCTTAATGTGCTGTATAAGGATGGTGACAATGGAAATACATCAAATGGTCACATTAAACCCCATTTGCAAATTGAAAACAACGATGCTATAAGTGTTGCTTATAGTGAACTATCGGTTCGTTACTGGTTTACCGCAGAAAATTATGCAGAAATCAATACTTGGATCGATTATGCGCAACTGGGTAATGATAAAGTCTCGATGAATTATGTATCCTTACCGGAACCGCATGAAGGTGCTTTTGGGTATATCGAATACGGATTTGATGAGTCTTTGGGTAATTTATTGTCAGGTGACAATTCAGGTTCGATTCAATCGAGGTTCTCAAAGACCAATTGGTCAAATTTTGATGAAACGGATGATTATTCATACCAATCCAATGCGACATATATGAATAATGAAAAGGTTACACTGTACAGAAATGGAATGCTGATATGGGGAACAGAACCTGAGGCCGTGACACCGAATCTGGATATAAAAGTATATTCGGAAAATAAAAATGCCAATACCAGTACAAATAAAATCGATACCCATTTGAAGCTTACAAATGAAGGGAATGTACCGATGGATTATAAAGATTTGTCTATTAGGTATTGGTTCACCAAAGACAGTGATGCTGACCTGAACTATTGGATAGACTATGCGGAATTGGGTATGTCAAACATTTCAGGAGAATTTGCGGTGCTTAACCCAGTTGTTAGTGGAGCGGATACTTATTTTGAATTATCAGTGGATTCATTAATGGGGTCGCTCTATCCATTAAGTAATTCCGGAGAAATCCAATTTAGGATATCTAAAACCGATTGGTCTAAATTTGATGAGTCGGATGATTACTCGTATGTACCAAAAGCGCCATTTGCTGAAAATGGTCATATCACGGTGTACTATAAAGGAGCACTTGTATTTGGGATAGAGCCAGGTGGCAATAATTTTGCAAAAGGCATTAATGATCAAAAAACAGCAAACATAAACCAATTGGAGATTGATGGGCTTAAGGTATATCCAAATCCGGTTTCTGATAAACTTACGGTACTTCTTAACAGTGAAAATGAAGATGTACAGTTAATGTTGCACAGTAGCACGGGTAAGTTATTGATAGCTACTAAATCTAGAGGAAACCAGCACACATTAGACCTTAGCACTTTGTCTGAGGGTGTTTACATTCTTACTATTACTGATGTGAATGGAAGCACTTTTAAGAAGATTGTAAAGGAATAGGTGTTAATGGAAAGGTGATAACCAACATTATTACTTAGAAATAATGGAAGACGGGATAACTAATGCCCGTCTTTCATGTTTTTACCAACAACCTTGCTTTTTTCAAAAGACTAATATTATTTAAAGTCACATTGAGAATCTGTTGTAACTTTTATTGATAAGGCTCAAAAAAAGCTTTAAAAATATCAAAAATCAAACACTCTTATATTGTACTTTTTATAGTATCCCCAAATTTTAATCACACTTTAATCTAAATTTTTATGAAAAAACAAACTTTTACTAAACCTACAGTAAATAATGCCATGTTATATCGAAAAGCATGGATTATAATAGCCTTTTTGATGCTCACTAGCTTGATACAGGCACAATCGTTTGTTCATCCTGGTCTTTTACATACTCAGACCGACCTTGATCGCATGAAAAACAAGGTTGCGCAAGGCGCACATCCATGGATCGATGGATGGAATCTTCTCATACAAGATCCAAAAGCTCAAAGTAGCTATGTTGGAAGACCAGATGCAAATATGAACCGCCGACAGTTGATGTCTGACGATGCCATAGCTGCTTATTTAAATGCCATCAGATGGTATATTTCCGGGAGTACCAGCCATGCACAATGTGCTATAGGTATTTTAAATAATTATTCAAATACGGTCGATCAGATACCATCAGGAGGTAATACCGATATCGATGGATTGGGCGGGATAGGAGTTGCGATGATGTGTAATGCCGCGGAAATTATGAAACTTTACAGCGGCTGGAGCAGTGGCGATATTAATAACTTCAAAAGTATGATGGTCAACTATTTTTATCCGCTTCGCCACGAATTTTTGACAAACCATAGAGGATCTTGTATTTCCAACTACTGGGCAAACTGGGATGCTAATAATATTGCAGCATTGCTGGCAATTGGTGTAGTGGCTGATAACCGGGCCATCTATAGTGAAGGTGTTGATTACTTTTATAATGGTGCTGGTAACGGTAGTATAAACAATGCTGTACCCTATGTTCACGCAGGAGGCCTTGGTCAATTCCAGGAGAGCGGCCGCGACCAGGATCATGCGCAATTGGCAGTTGGCCTTTTAGCGGACGTTTGCCAAATTGCCTGGAACCAGGGAGATGACCTTTTTGCTGCGAGCAACAACAGGCTACTTGCCGGCGCTGAATACGTGGCCAGATACAACTTGATGCAGGATGTGCCTTTTACGACTTATAACAATTGTCAGCCAGCCAATCATGATTGGCCTGCTATCAATGCGCGCGGAAGGATACATGAACGTCCTATATGGGAATTGCTTTATAATCATTACGTGGTGCGCCAGGGGTTAAGCGCTCCATTTACCCAGCAGATGGCAGAAGTGGTGCGACCGGAGGGTGGAAGTAAAGACCATTTAGGATATGGCTCACTTACCTATACTTTAGAGCCATCAAGCTTTCCTCCAAATCCTGTTCCTGGCGTACCTTTAGGGTTAACTGCAACTGCAGGTACCAGCCAGGTAACTTTAACCTGGCAACCACCCAGTGATCTTACAGCGAACGGTTATGTAATTCAGCGATCTATCAGCAGCGACGGAGGTTTTTCCACAATAGGAACCTATAATGCATATATAAACACAAAATATGTTGATAATAATCTTACCAATGGAACTACCTACTATTACAGGGTAGCCGCTGTCAATCAGG
The DNA here is from genome assembly GCF_003425985.1 of Mariniflexile sp. TRM1-10. Lineage (NCBI taxonomy): Bacteria > Pseudomonadati > Bacteroidota > Flavobacteriia > Flavobacteriales > Flavobacteriaceae > Mariniflexile > Mariniflexile rhizosphaerae. Next base: position 4,454,157 of record NZ_CP022985.1, on the reverse strand, counting down.
CGGGCACAGGTGCGTATTCAGCAGTGTCCAGTGCCAGACCGTTGGCAACTGGTGCCTTACCTACCGGATGGAATAGAGCTGAAATCGGAAGCCAAAATGCAGGAAATGCAACTTACGCTAATGTGAGTGGAGGAACATTTGTTGTCAACTCGTATGGTACCGACATAACCGGCACAATTGACAATACTACGTTTGTTTATAGAGCAATTACAGGGGATGGTTCAATTACTGGTCGAATTACCGATATCTCCGGAACATTGGCAAGAACCGGCCTTATGATTCGAGAAACATTGAATGATAATTCTAAAGCCGTAGCAATGACGGTTGGCGAGGGAGGATGGCGCTTTGCAAGAATGGGTTACAGAACGTCAACCGGAGGCAATACGGCTTCGAGACTTGGCAATACTTATACGTGGCGCCCTGCATGGTTCCGGATTGCAAGGTCAGGCAATATTTTCACGGCTTATGAATCATCGGACGGGGAAACATGGTTTGAAGTGGGTTCAGTTAATATCAGTATGTCATCATCATATTTTATTGGTCTTGTGGCATGTTCTGGCAACGCTACTGCAATGAATACTACGGTTTATGACAACATAACACTTACAGGTTCAGTTGGTGGGGATACTGCATTGGGAACAGTGAGCTGGGAATCTTATAACTTTGCTGACTATTTCATTAGACATCAAAATGCAATAGGAAGAATAGACCCAAATGTATCTCCTGTAGATGATAAGCAATGGGAGATGGTTACGGGGCTTGCAGATCCTAATGGAATTTCATTTGAATCCGTCAATTTTCCTGGTCAGTACCTTAGACATTCTACCAATGAGTTGGTTCTGGATTCTGTTAGCAATAGTTCCCAGCAAGGAGATGCTACTTTTTATATCAGGGATGGATTAGCCGATGTTGGCTGGATATCATTCGAATCATATAACGTTCCAGGTTATTATATCAGGCATTCCAATTATGTGTTGAAAATCGATCAAATTTCGGGCAGCACAGCTGAGCAGGATGCTACTTTCAGACAAATAGGCGATATACTTAACGGATCGGTTGTACAATTAAAAAATCGGACGACAGGTCTTTACCTTGATGGCATGGGACGGACTACAAATGGATCAGCCTGTGGTCAATGGGCCAATACCACCAGTACCAATGCACAATGGACTATTCAGGAATATAATGGTAACTACAGGGTACGGAATGTGAGTACAGACCTTTATCTTGACGGCATGGGACGAACGTCAAATGGATCAGCTTGTGGCCAATGGGCCAATACCACCAGTACCAATGCACAATGGCGTATTGAGCCATTCGATGGTAATTATTATAGGATTCAGAACGTGAACACTGGACTTTACCTTGATGGCATGGGACGAACTGCAAATGGAGCAGATTGTAGTCAGTGGGCAAATACAAGTAGTACTAATGCCCAGTGGGAATTGGTTTCGATTTCATCATCGTCAAAAATAGTTTCGTCAATTAAAGAGGAATCTATATCGTCCTCGACAACAGCAGCTTCGTCAATTGTAGAAAACTCTGTTAAAACTACAGGGATAGAGGTTTATCCTAACCCTGTTTCAAACAAGCTTACAATACAACTAGGCGAGGATTACCCTGAAAATACAGAAATAACTCTGCATGATACCTTAGGTAAACTGATTACAAGTGCTAAAGTAAAAGGCAAAATATATGAATTAGATTTTAGTACGATATCGAGAGGAGTTTATATTATTACTGTGATAAGCCCAGAAACACGTGTTTTTAGGAAAATAGTAAAAGAATGAGAGGTTTTTTAAATTCTTATGTATGTATATCCTGAGGGATTTGAAGTTTGATTATGCTTTGTTAAATATGTTTGATTTAATCTAAATGATTCCCCGAAGGCTCTGTCTCCAATTCACCTCTCCTTTGGAGAGGCCAGAATTGCCTTTTCGGGCAGTTCTGGGTGAGGTAAAATACAAAATTTCGGTTTTTGACCCTGAAGTCAAAATGAAACAGGCGAAACCTGTACTGAGCCTAGTCGAAGTATACCTCTATGGCTCTGCGAGGATAGTCTGTTTCAAGAAATTTTTAATAGGTGCCAACAATTTAAAAACGTACTTATGAGATTTGAAAATTCTAATTATTATAATATAACAGACTCAAAAATGGTAACTCTGTCTATAGGGGATTTTTATTTTTTGGACTCTTTCTGTATTGCAGAAATTAAAGAGGGTGTGCATATTGGGACAGAGGAATGCCAAGAAATAATCATAGCTTTGGTAGATTATTACGGTGAAGATTTAAAGATAGGATTCATTTCAAATAGAATAAACTCGTTTTCCATTGATCTTAGCCAATGGGTAAAGTTTAATATTGATTATGATTTTATTATCGCGATTGCAATTGTTTGTTACAATGATTTAAATTTTAATATTGCCACAATTGAAAAAGAACAATCCACTTGTAGTACTAAAAGGTGTTACACACTAAATCAAGCCATTGAATGGATAACAAATTTAAAAGAGTTTAAAAACATGTCACCTGAATGTTAGTGTCCAAACCGTCTGATGTTGAATTATTACATTTAAATTTTAATCTAAATAATTCCCCGAAGGCTCTGTCTCCAATTCACCTCTCCTTTGGAGAGGCCGGAACTGCCTTTTTGGGCAGTTTTGGGTGAGGTAAAATACAAAATTTCGGTTTTTGACCCTGAGGTCAAAATGAAACAGGCGAAGTACTTCTATGGCTCTGCCTTGAGGATAGTCTGTTTCAAGAAATTTTTTATTTAATTTGGTTTATTTAATTTTACAACAATTACCTTTAATAAACTTAAGATGAAAAATATAACGCTAATAGTATTCATAGTTTCCATGTTTTCTTATGCACAAAGTACAAGAGAGACAATGGAAACAGGACCTTTCGAACCAAATTGGGAATCTTTAAAACAATATGAAGTTCCAAAATGGTTTAGAGATGCAAAATTTGGTATTTGGGCACATTGGGGACCACAGTGTCAACCCGAAGCTGGGGATTGGTATGCTAGAAGCATTTATAATCAAGATCAATCGCAATACACATACCATTTACAGAATTATGGGCATCCATCCGAATTTGGTTTTAAAGATGTTATAAACGAATGGAAAGCTGAAAATTGGAATCCAGAAAAATTAGTTGCTTTATATAAACGTGCGGGTGCCAAATATTTCTTTGCAATGGGAAATCATCATGATAATCTTGACATGTGGGATAGTAAACATCAGGAATGGAATTCTGTAGATATTGGACCTAAAAAAAATATATTGGCAGGTTGGGCAGAAGCAGCCAAGAAAAATGATCTGCCTTTTGGTGTAAGCATACATTCAGCTCACGCCTGGCGTTGGTATGAATCTGCTCAGATGACTGATGAGACTGGAACGTATGCTGGAATACCTTATGATGGAAAACTAACCAAAAAAGATGGGGAAGGGAAATGGTGGGAAGGTCTTGATCCTCAAAACTTATATGTCCAGAACCATCTTTTAAGTCAAGATAGTAAAAATATCAACTCAATCCATAATCAATGGGGTTGGGAAAATGGAGCAACTCCACCATCTGAGGAATATTGTCTAAATTTTTATAATCGTACAGTTGATATGATTAATAAATTCAATCCCGATTTATTATATTTTGATGATACAGCATTGCCTTTATGGCCAGTAAGCAAAGTTGGTCTTGACATAGCAGCACATTATTATAATTCAAACATGAAGTTGCACAACGGCAAACTAGAGGCTGTGCTGTTTGGAAAAATACTTACTGACGAACAAAAAGAATGCATGGTTTGGGATGTTGAACGTGGAGCCCCAGACGATATTCAAGAAAAGCCATGGCAATCATGTACTTGTATTGGTGGTTGGCATTACGATAGGGGTGTTTACAATAAAAATGCTTATAAATCTCCTAAAAAGGTTATGCAGATGCTTGTTGATATTGTAAGCAAAAACGGGAATCTTCTTCTTAATATTCCTGTTAGAGGAGATGGTTCAATTGATGAAAAGGAGTTAAAGGTTGTTGAGGGTATAACCCAGTGGATGGACATCAATAGTGAATGTATTTATGAAACGAGACCTTGGCATATTTATGGTGAAGGCCCAAAGGCTGAAAGTGCAAATCCGATAAATGCTCAAGGT